>JBBQDH010000004.1:0-55525 GCA_038319515.1 Bryobacterales bacterium | reverse complement strand
TGCCGAACGTGAGTGGCAGCCGGCCACAATCAACAGGTACAAAGCCCTGATTTCCCTGACGTTCCGTCTCGCACTTCAGAACGGAGAAGTCTCAGCAAATCCCGCCAGGCTGGTACGACCGAGACGCGGGAACAACGCCCGGACTCGCTTTCTGTCGTCGCAAGCATGGCGGATGCCGCCACGCCAGCTTGTGTGACCGGGCTGTAGAAGCCCTCGCAGCCCTGCAAGTCCGGCAGCGGAGATCCCCAATCGATTTGGTGTTCTGCACGAGTGAGGGCGAACCGTACCGTAACGGGTGACGGTGGTTTGAGAGGTGCGTGGCCACCAGCGGACTGACGGATTTTACCTGGCATGGCCTGCCGCATACCTTTGCATCTCACATGGCCATGGCGGGAGTGAACATTGCCACCGTGCAGCAGGCAATGGGGCACTGAACGGTCGCGATGACAATGCGGTATGCAACATCTATCTCCCGGCATCGCTCAACTGGCTGTGAACCAGATGCAGGAAAACATGGGAAAGCGCCCAAGTGACCCCAAAACTGACACCAGCTCAAAAACAGCATCAGCAAGCGAAGCCACGATTAAGACATAACCTCTTTGTTTTTTGGTGCCCGGGGCGGGACTTGAACCCGCACTCCCATTGCTGGAAAACGGATTTTAAGTCCGGTGCGTCTGCCGATTCCGCCACCCGGGCACAGGGAGGCGCCGGAAAGCGCCACCTCCCGATTCTACCGCCCTGCTCGTTACCGCAACTAAGCAATCAAATCGTGCAGCACGTTCCCCGCAACATCCGTCAGCCGGAAATCGCGCCCGCTGTACCGATACGTCAGCTTCGTGTGATCAATCCCCATCAAATGCAGAATGGTCGCATGAATATCGTGCACGTGCACCGGCTTATCCACGGCCTTGAACCCGAAGTCGTCTGTCGATCCGTAGATTGTCCCGCCCTTCACCGCGCCGCCCGCCAGCCACATGGTAAATCCAAATGGATTATGATCGCGGCCCCGCTTCACACCCGCGCCCATGCCGCCAACTTCCCGCACCGGCGTACGACCGAACTCAGATCCGCAAACCACCAGCGTGTCTTTCCACATGCCGCGCTGCTTCAGATCCCTGATCACCGCCGCAAACGCCTGGTCCGAATTCTTCGCATTGATCTTATGAGCCAGAATGTCGCCGTGCGCATCCCACGGGTCGCCCTTCGAATAGTAAAGCTGCACCATCCGAACACCCTTCTCCGCCAGCCGCACCGCCGTCAGAGCGCCGCGCGCCACATCGCCGGGCCCATACATGTCGAGCGTTGCCTGCGATTCCTTGCGGATATCGAACACATCCGGAGCCTCGGTCTGCATCCGGTAGCCGATCTCCATCGACTTAATCACCGCTTCCATCTGCGGATCCGTCTTCGCCCCCCGCAGATTCTCCAGCTTCTGCAGCAGATCCAGTTCCCGCCGCTGTTCCAGCAAAGAAAACTTCGGATTATTCACGAAATTCAAAATCTTTTTCGGATCGAAATTCCGCTCCACCACAATCTTCTTCGGAATCTCTTTGCCGTCTTTGTCCTTCATCGGCATTTCTTCCGGCATGTCCATTTCCATGTCCATGCCATCCATGCCGCCCCCACCCGCTGTCGCCACCTTGTTCGAAATGAACGTTCCCTGGTTGATCGCCGGAAGAAAGCCGTTGCTCCACAGCGGCGGCCCAACCGTGGTCGGAATATCCGGACACAGCACCACGTAACCAGGCAGATTCTGATTCTCCGTGCCCAGCCCGTACGTCAGCCACGCGCCCACCGAAGGCCGCCCGGCCTGGTTCGCGCCCGTGTTCATCATCAGGCAGGAAGGCTCGTGGTTCGGGATCTCCGTGAAGACGCTCCGCACCCAGCACACATCGTCCACCACGCCCGAAAGATGCGGCCACAGGTCACTCACATCCATCCCGCACTGGCCGTATTTCCTGAACGTATAGGGCGACTTCATCAGCTCGCCTGTCCTGCGTTCCGTCGAAATCGAACCACCCGGCATCGGCTGCCCGTCGTACTTATCCAGAGCCGGTTTCGGATCAAATGCGTCGATGGTCGAGAGTCCGCCGTTCATGAACAGAAATATGACGCGCTTGACCTTCTGCGGATGGTCGAGCTTCGCCACGCCCATGCCATTCGTATCGCCAATTCCCGCACGCGCCATCGATTCATTCAGCGTCGATGCAAACGCCATCATGCCGAAACCGTTGCCCACCCGCCGCAACGCTTCTCTTCTGGTGAAAGGATTCCGTGATTTGTGATTCAGCATGTTCGGCCTAATTAATAAAAACGAATTCCGTTGAACTCAGCAGCACCTTTGCATAGCGGCCCCACGCGGTCGGCTCGTACTTCACCTCGACCGGCCTTCCACCGCCGCGACCGCGCCCCGGCCCACCCATTCCGAAGCCGCCGCCCATCATGCCCATTCCCATCCCCGCATTCGGATCGGCAGGCGCCGCGGGCGCTGCTTCCGCCTCCAACACAGGCATGTCTTTTGGCAAATCGGGACCAGGCTTTGTCGCATCCGTGACGGTCTTCGGAGCCGCGTCGACCGCAGGCTTCGCCGCATCTTCCTTAGCCTTGTTCTTATTCTCCAGATACTCCTTCATCGGCTCCGTGCGAAGGTATTCCAAAGCAATCCGGACTTCCTCGTCGTTCGGATCCCGACCGAAAGCGATGTTGTACATCTTCTTCACGCGCGCCCGGTTATTCGGCTCGGCGGCCACTCGTTTCACCAGCGCCTCCGCCTCAATCTGCATGAAGTCGCTGTTCATCAGGAACAGCCGTTGCAGCGGAACGGTAGTCGTGAAGCGTTTCTCCGCGCTGATAATCGGCGAGGGGAAATCGAACAGCTGCAGGTAGGAATCAAGCTTGTAGCGGCTTACTTTCCCATAGATCGTGCGCCGTTTGAAATCAGGCGTCAGTTCCTGGGAAGGTCCACCGATAGAGTCATCCAGATTTCCTGAAATCTCCAGCACCGAATCGCGAATCTGTTCCGCGTCCATGCGTTTCTTGTTGGCGCGCCAGTAAAGACGATTGCCCGAATCCTTGTCCGCTGCGAGCTTATACTCTTCCGTGCTTAGCTGATAAACGGAACTCAGCATGATCTCGCGCTGCAACTTCTTAACGGACATTCCGCCCTTCTGAAAATCCGAAGCCAGATACTCCAGCAGTTCCGGATTCGTGGGACGCTCGCCGCCGAAACCGAAGTTACTGGGGGTATCGACAATCCCGGTTCCAAAATGGCCTTTCCAGATACGATTCACCATCACGCGCAGCGCAATTGGCTGCTGCATAATCAGATCCGCCAGTTGCTTGCGGCCACTGCCTTCAGTAAATAGCACCGGCGAACCCGTCGAGAAAACACTCAGGAAGTGACGGGGCACCTCTTCACCCAAAGTCTCCGGATTCCCGCGCAGCGCGAGCGGGATATTGACGGGTTTCTCAGCGTCCCTGACCCCATGAACAAACGGGTAGAAAGGATCCAGCTTCTTCCGCGCAGCTTCCACATCAGTCTGCACGGTCTTCAACCGCCCCTGCGCTTCCGGCCCCACGCGGGACTCCAAACCCCAGCCGCGGAACAGCAGCACGCCGGGATTGCCCTGGCGCATGCCCATTGCCATCATCACGGTGGGATCGTCAGAGTCTTTCAGCTCGCGCTGGAAAATCTCCGTCCAGAAATTACTCTCATCATCCGGCAGCGACTTGAAGCGCAGAAGCGCGCCCGGATTGAAATCCTTGTTCGAAACAAAGTTACTTGGCTTATCGGTGCGCTTCTTAGGCTTCGTGCCGTCCAGATCCTTATCGGCGATCACTGTGTTCTCACCGTCGATCTCATTCTTAGCCAGCATCACCGACACAACATCTTCCTGCAGCTTGTCCGCGATCTTCTGCGCATCCGCCTGCGTACCGCCGCCCCGTTTCATCAGCGCCACGAAGGCATCTTTATTCCTGTACTTATCGGTGGCTTTGCCCAGATACTTTGCCCAGCGGTCGAGAATTTCGAAATCCAGCCGGCGCTGCTCAACCACCTGCGGCATCTCTTTTTTCTGAGCCTTGTTCAGGACCTCCCATGCGCCCATCACATAAGCTGAGGTCTGGAAAGCCAGCGAGCGGGAGAGTTCATTGGAGACATTCTGGTTCATCTCCTGCATCACCTTCTGCTTATCGTCCAGCTGATCCTGCAGGCGTGTGAACTCCGAGACAACTTTCATGGGAGCCTGCGGGTACTCGTCGTAGATAGTGTTGAAGAAGACGCCCGCCAGGGCATAGTAATCAGTCTGCGGAATCGGATCGTACTTATGATCGTGGCAGCGAGCACAAGCCACGGTCAGACCCAGGAATCCGCGCGTCACCGCATCCACCCGGTCATGCCGCTCATCGGCCCGCGTCACTTCATTCGAACCGTTGTCGTAATACCAGGGGCCTAAACCTAAGAACCCGGTCGCCGGCAGCGTCTTATAACGCGTCTTCGTGTCCATCAGATCTCCGGCCAGCTGCGCCTTCACAAACTGGTCGTACGGCATGTCGTCGTTAAACGCCTGCACCACCCAGTCGCGATACGCCCAGGCATTCGGATAAGGCCGGTATCCGCGAGGGAACGGATTCAGGCTCCGATAATCATCTTCTCCGAACCGCGCCACATCGAGCCAGATACGGCCCCAGCGCTCACCGTAGTGCGGAGACGCCAACAAACGATCCACCACTTTTGCGAATGCATCCGGGGTTACATCTTTCTCATACGCCGCATACTCTTCCGGCGTCGGCGGCAGCCCAGTCAAATCCAGAGTCGCGCGACGCATCAGATCATGTTTATTTGCCACCCCAACCGGCTTCAGGCCTTCTTTTTCCAGCCGGGCCAGCACGAACCGATCCAGCACCGTCTTTCCCCATTTGGAATCTTTTACCGCAGGAACCGCCGGAGTCGACAAGGGCAGCAATGACCAGAAATTCCGGCGCTCCGGAGAAATGGTGTACTTGCCACCAGAGCTTGCAGACACCGGTGCCGCACTACTCTTCGGCCAGACCGCGCCCGCCTTCACCCAGGCTTCCAGATCGGCAATATCTGTGTCTTTCAGCTTTCCACCCGAAGGCATCTTCAGGGAAGGATCCATCTGTTTTACAGCTTTAATGAGCAGGCTGTTTTCCGCGTCGCCGGGCACCAGCGAAGTGCCCCGCTTGCCTCCCACCGTCATCGCTTCCAGGCTGTCCAGACGCAACCCGCCCAGCGCAGAGTTTGTATGGCAGCCATAGCAATTATTGGCCAGGATGGGTCTGATCTTATTTTCGAAGAATTCCGGGCTGCCTGCATTGACAGACTGCGCTAAAAGCGACCGGGCGGCGAGGCAAATAAACAGGAAGACGGAGTTTTTCGAGCGGTGCATAGACCCTTTGGCGTTCAGGCGGTTCAACCAACAAAGCGATACAGGGGCTGACTGAGCCGAAGGTTCACTCGAAGAACCTGTTGCGAGGGTATCACGGAACAGGAAAATCAGTCAATCGGAGCAGGGTTGTGGTTACAATGGTGGGTTCCAGTCCAGCGCCTGTCTCCCCTGTCGGATTCGCGCCGCCCCCGCCCCGGTTCACGCTAAACTCTTTCCCATAGGTGCGAAACCAAGCATGCGTATTGTAACCGGCTTTTTAACCCTGCCTCTGGCAATTTCCCTGGTGGCTGCCCAGCCCACCGGGAAGGGAGCGAAAGCCGCTGCCACCCTGCAGCCTCCGAAACAGGGGGTGAAGACACCCGGAATCCAGATCCCCTTCACCAGTCTGACTGCGGAGGCGACCCTGCAGGCACCTGAAAAGCCCGCATGGACATATTTTTGGGCAGATGCAGGCGGCCCCGGTGCCGGGGGTCGCGGAGCCGGTAGCGGCGGTGGCGGTCGTGGGTCCGGTGGTGGCGGTCGGGGCGCGGCACCCGGTGGCCCGCCTGCCGGACCACCCCCGCCCGCCGCAGGCTTCCTCCTCATCCCGTCCCAGGATAAGCTCGACAGGATTGACAGCAAGACCAACAAGCCGGCCCCGGAGCCAATCGCAGGTCTCAAGCATCCCTGCGGCGGCATAGTCTCCGCCTTCGGAAGCCTCTGGGTACCCACCTGCGGCGATCACGCCCTCCAGCGCCTGGACCCAAAGAGCTTCAAAATCACAGCAACCATTGCCTCCGGAGCCACCGCAACACGCGGCTCCATCGCTGCCGGCACAGACAGCATCTGGCTCCTCACGGACGCCACCCAAACCCTCTCCCGCATTGATCCTGACCAGAACGCCGTGGTCGGCGAGTTCCGTGTTCCACCCGGTTGCTCCAGCCTCCTCTTCGCCGAAACTTCGCTCTGGCTTGCCTGCCCGGAACAAAACAAAGTGCTCCGCATCAACCCGGCCACCAACATCATCGATAAACGTATCGAAGTGGCAGGTCGCCCCATCAGCCTCGCCTCGGGCGAGAACTCCATCTGGGTGCTCTGCGCGAAGGACGGCAAGGTGGACCGGATCGACCCCAAAACCGACAAGGTCAGCAAATCCATCGAACTCCTGGTTCCGAATGCCGAAGGTGCCATCGCCTTCAGTGATAACGCGCTGTGGATCACCATGACTGGCTTCCCCATCACACGCATTGATCCGACTGCGGAGACGGTTGCCCAGCAATTCTGGGGCGAAGGAGGCGGTGGCCTGACTGCCGGCGCCGGAGCCCTTTGGCTAACCCATCTGACCGGCCCCAACGCGGGCACCATCTGGCGCATTGACCCCAAATTCCTCCTCGCCACACTTGCGGAATAAGAACACTATGAGACTGACTGTATTCCTGACCATCACCCTAATGCCACTCGTGATTGTGCTGGCCCAGCAGCCGGAAACTCCGCCGCAACCCCAGCCGCAGCAGCGGAAGAAACCCGCGCCCCGCCCCGGCGTCAGCACTCCCGGCGTGAAGCGCGAAATGAGCACCATCACGCCCACTGCAGTCTTCACGACAGGCGGCACTCCGGATTGGCAGGTCCTCACTGTGGACGCTCTCTGGGTATCCAACGGCCCCACCAATTCCGTTCACCGTCTGGACCCGAAAACCAATACAGTCGCGGCCACAGTAGAAGTTGGTAAGAGGCCATGCTCCGGCCTCACCGCAGGCTTCGGCAGCGTCTGGGTGCCCAACTGCGGGGACAAAACCATCTCTCGCGTCGATCTGAAAACGAATGCCGTCACCGCGACGCTACCCATCGGCCCTGCGGAAAGCGAAGGTGGCATTGCCGCCAGCCCGGACGCCGTCTGGCTCGTCACCGTGCCCGATGGGAAACTGTCCCGCATTGATCCAAAAACCAATACCGTCGCGGCACAGGTTGAAATTCCCACCGGCTCCGCGGCAGTGGTTTATGGCGATGGCGCAGTGTGGGTCACCACCCCGAAAACCAACATGCTGACCCGCGTGGATGCGAAAACAAACAAGGTAACCGACTCCATCGAAGTAGGCCCCGGCCCGCGCTTCGTCACCTTCGGTGGCGGCGCCGTATGGACCCTGAACCAGGGCGACGGCACGGTCTCCCGCGTCGACGCAAAAACCCGTAAACTAGTGGCGAACATTGCAGTGGGAGTGCCCGGCGGCGGTGGTGAGATCACCTATGGTTTCGGCCACGTGTGGGCTACGGTATTCCAGATTCCCATCTCCGAAATCGATCCCGAAACCAATCAGGTCATTCGGCAGTGGACAGGCAACGGAGGCGATTCCATTCGCGCGGGCCACGGCTCCATCTGGCTCTCCAACCTTCGCGACCACAACGTCTGGCGCATTGATCCGAAGCTTTTCTAAAGCAACGCTGTTCTAAAGCAGTTCTTCCACATCCGCCTTGCGCCCCTCCCCCAAAATCAGCCGACAGCTCGCGGTTGGTAACTGTGGATATTCGGCATCCGCCGAAAGGCGCGTGCGAACCGCTCCACCCGCGCATCCATCGCAGCGTCCCGAACGAAGTATTCCGGATGCCGGTGCATCGCCAGGTGGCCCGGCGCCTGTGCCGTGTGCCCGCAGGAGCAAATAGGCCCGACCACTTTCGAAATGCGCCACGGCCGTCCTGTCGCTGGTGGTTCGGATACGCCAGTCCGGGGGCCCCAGCCCTCCGTGGCGAAAGTCAGTCCCCAAGGTATCTTGTCCGAAATTCCGTTCCTGAGCCGTTATCTGCCGCACCCCGAGTCGGTGCCAACAAAGCAGTGTATGCAGATTCCCATGGTTTTGGACAACGCAAAAGCAGGTTTGGCCGAGATCGGCGGAGAGTTCCTCACCAGTTCCGGCTTCGAAAACGAAGAGCCCGAAAGCGATTTCTCCGCCGACTTCATCGCGGCAAGTCTGAGGGAGGACTGAATCATGGCGAGCCCTCAACAGGCAGGCAACCAGATCCCGGAACGCCGCGACTTTGGCAAAGAGGTGACCGAATCCATCATCCAGATGCTGGAGCAGGGTGTGGCCCCGCAGCAGAAACCCGGGGATGCGGCAACGGTCGGCAACCTGGCCGTACCCTTCAACCCCAACTCCAACGACCCATATCGCGGCGGCAATGCGATTCTGGCGGCCGTCGTGGAAATCCGAAGCCGGACGCGGGAGAGTGGATACTAAAAAACAGGCGGGAAATGCTCGGACCGCAGGCGTGCCGCGCCCATCCGTTCGACCTTCGCGCGGTCAAGAGGTCCGGACCAGAGCGCTTCCACGTTGCCAGCCTTCAAAGAGTACCTCGTCGGCTCGATCCAGGCGAGCCCCATCATGCTGAGAGCAGGCGGGTTAGCCGGTACGTTTTCATCACTGCCTGAAAGCAGAGCAGGGTCGGGATCGGGACGACTGTCCAGCTGATAGTTTCAGCAGCCCGACCCCTCACCAGGGTCGCATGAGAGAAGATTGAAACTATGAGTTCGCCCGCGACCGTCGCCGCATGGGCCGGACCGCTGCTGATTTTAGCGGCGGGGGGCGCGATCATGCAGAGCGCGCAGACGCTGTCAGGAGACGAAGTCCCCTTAGGCGTGGACCGAAAGCTTTACCTGACCTTCGGAAACATCGCCCGCGCGCTTGGCTCTTTCAGCTGCGCGGTCGGCCTGGTCGTCCTCGCCGGGTGGATTCTCGGACTCGGGCAGTGGCAAACCATCATTCCGGGCGCCTCCACCATCCGCATGAACAGCGCCCTTTGCATGGTACTTGCGGGATTTGCCATTCAGTACTCGCACGAGAGGCCGCGCAGCCTGCGCACTACAATCGCCCACGGGTGCGGAATCGCCGTCGCGCTGATCGGTCTGTTAACGATCGCCGAGTACGCGTTCGGTATGTCGCTCGGTATCGACGAGTTGTTTTTCCGCGATACCGGATGGCTGGCGCCTGGCGCCGTGCCCGGCAGGATATCCTTCACCACGGCGGTCGTCTATGTCCTTCTGGGGTCATCCATCGCGCTGCTGCGGCCCGGTCGCTGGTGCCCGGTTGTCGCCCAGTATCTGGCCCTCACCGCGTGGGCCACGTGCTTCGTCACCCTCGCAGGCTACTTATACGGCGCCAACGTCGTCAGCGGTTTCGCGTCCCGCGTCGTCATGTCGCTGCAGGGCAGCCTGATCTGTTGCTTCCTGTGCGCGGGCGTTCTTCTCTCCTACCCCCACCGGGGACCAATGGGGGTTCTGGTCAGTCGCGCGCCAGGCGGTACCCTGGCCCGGTTGCTGCTTCCTGCCGCACTCGTGTTGCCTTACACGATTGGCTACCTGCGCTGGCTCGGGCAGGAGAAAGGCCTCTACGATACCGCCTTCGGACTGGCACTTTTCGCCTCCGCGAATACCGTTATCTTCGTTGCCCTGATCCTTGGCACCGCAGCCCTCCTCAACCTGCTCGACGGCCAGCGAACCCACGCCGAAATCCATCGGCAACAGACCGAGGCGCAATACCGCACGCTGGTGGAATCGCTGCCCCAGATCGTCTGGAGTGCCACGCCTAACGGTCGCTGCGATTACCTCAGCCACCGCTGGTACGAATACACAGGCATCGACCCGGCGCGCTCCATGGGCCTGCGCTGGACGCGCGTTGTCCACGAAGCCGACCGGGCCGCCAATACCCGCCTCTGGATGGAGGCCGTCAAAACCGGTAAGCCTTTCGACAGCGAATATCGGGTCATCGGCGCCGACGGGAATTACCGGTGGTTCCGCGCTGTAGCCATACCCATGCGCGACGAGTCCGGTGCAGTCGTCAAATGGTTCGGCACCAGCATGGATGTGGAGGACCGCAAACGCGGCGAGGACAACATCCGCCATCTGAACGAGCATCTGGAAGAGCGCGTGAACGAGCGTACCCGCGAACTCGCCGATACCGAAGAAAAACTGCGTGGAGTCTTCCGCGCCGCCACTGGCGTCGCCTTCATCGCCACCAGTGCCGAAGGCAAAATTCAGGTGTTTAACACCGGCGCCGAGATCATGCTCGGCTACACCGAAGCGGAGATGCTCGGCCAATCCCCCATGGTCTATCACGACGAGGAAGAGGTAGAGGAACGCCGGGCCGGGATGAGCGTCCGTCTGGGCCGAATCGTGACCGTCGGCGAGATTTTCCGCGGAGGCAGCGACGACGGCCCGGGCTCCGAAGGCGAATGGACTTATATCCGCAAGGGTGGAGAGAAGATTGAAGTTCTTCTTGGCCTCAACCCCATCCGCAACGCGTCCGGCGAGCTGCAGGGCTATCTGGGCGTTTCCACTGACATCACTGCGCGGAAAAGGCTGGAACGAGAGCTTCGCCACAAGAACCAAAAACTCGCCAGTGAAACGAAACGCGCGGAAGCGGCCAACCAGGCGAAGAGCGATTTCCTGGCCACCATGAGCCATGAGATCCGTACCCCCATGAACGCCATCCTCGGCATGGCGGACCTTCTGGCGGAATCGAAACTCGACTCCGAACAGCGTACGTGCGTGGAAGTCTTCCAGCGCGCCGGCACCAGCCTGATGTCTCTCATAAACGATATCCTTGATCTCTCTAAGATCGAAGCCGGACGGATCGAACTGGAGCAGATCGATTTCGACATTCGCGACGTCGTTTCGCAGGTTGTTGAGCTAACGGGCGGCAAGGCGGCAGCCAAAGGTCTTGCCCTCCGTACCGATGTCGCCGACGACCTGCCGCCAGCCATCACCGGTGACGCCATGCGTCTGCGCCAGATCCTGATCAATCTGGTGGGGAACGCCATTAAATTCACCGATCACGGCGAAGTCGCCATCACCGTCGCGTTCGCCCGCGCCGGGGTTTCCGGAGAGATTGCCTTTGCGGTCACAGACACCGGCATCGGCATCCCTGAAGCCAAACGCGAGGCCATCTTCGAATCTTTCACGCAGGCCGATTCCTCCACCACCCGCAAGTACGGCGGAACCGGACTCGGCCTCACCATCAGCCGTCGCCTCGTCGAAAGCATGGGAGGCCGGATCGAAGTAAGCAGCCAGCTCGGAAAGGGCAGCGCATTCCGCTTCACGGCTGTCTTCGGTATGAATGCCGGACCGGCGCCCCGCCCGCAGGTTTCCATGGAAGATCTGCGAGGCTGCCGCGTCATGGTGATCGACGACGACCCCACAAATCTTCTCTTCATGCGGCACCTCATGACCAGCTGGGGCATGGCCGTCACCGAGTTCACTTCGGCGCAAAGCGGCATCGCCAGCCTGCGCGACGACCCGGCCACCTTCTATTCGCTCGTGATCGTAGATGGTGAAATGCCCGGGATGGACGGCTTCGGGGCCGCCGCCGGCATCTCGTCCCTGCAACCGGGCGTGCCGGTCCTGATGCTCTCTTCGGGCGAACGCAGCGGGGATGCAGATCGCTCCCGCCGCGAAGGTCTCGCAGGCTTCGCGGCGAAGCCTGTGGAGAAAACCGACCTGCTCCGCATGATTCGGCAGTCCGTGCGCCTCGCGCCCGCTCCCAAACCGGACGGCGTGGCCGGATGCAGCGTTCACAGCTCCCGCAGCTTCCGCATACTTGCCGCCGAAGATTCCGTGGATAACCAGATGCTCCTGAAGATGTATCTGAAGGACGAACCACATGAGCTCACCTTTGTTGAAAACGGTGCGGCCGCCGTGGAACAGCGGCGCGTCAACCATTTCGACCTCATCATCATGGATATGCAGATGCCCGTGATGGACGGCCTTACTGCCACCAAAATCATTCGCCAGATGGAGCGCGAACGGAATTGGCCCCCGATTCCGATCGTAGCCTTAACCGCCAACGAGAGCCCCGCCGATATCGAAAAAAGCTGGGAGGCCGGCTGCGACGGCCACCTGACCAAACCGGTAAAACGCGCCCGGGTGCTGCGGGTGTTGGCAGAATACCTGGGTACCGAAAGGGTCGCCCCAACGTGCGTCGCGGCGATTCCCGCGCGCGACATTCAGGCCGGGTTCGACGAGATGGTCAAGGACCTTATGCCCGATTACATTAAGTCGGTTCGCCACGATGTCGCCGGTGCCCGCGCCATGCTGGACGGCGGCGACATCCAGGCGCTGCGCAGACTGGGACACAACTTCAAAGGCACTTCCGGAATGTTCGGCTTCCTCGAACTGGGAAAAATCGGTGACGCGCTGGAAGTGGCGACAATGACCGGCGATCTCGCGGCGCAAACGCAATGCATCTCGGAACTCGAACTTATCGTGGAGTCGATGCCTTCCTGAGCTTATTGTGAAGCCTGCGGGCGGAACGAATAGAACGCATTAATCTCGTCGACCAGTTGCCGGATGCGCTTGTGGCTGCTGTCGCGCTCCTCGTTTGAAGGGTCCAGAACGGAAGGGTCCGGGACGGAAGGGTCCAGCGCTGCCCCCGCCGGTCCGGCGGTCAGGTCGTAAAGATAGTCGCGGGCCGCCACGCCGTCCGAAATGTAAAGCCTCCGTCCCTGCCGGCTCAGCAGGCCATACACCGCCGCGTAACTGGCAGCAATCAGAAATGACTGAGTGGCCGGTGCCGGACCCAGCAGCGAATGGCCAAACATCTCCCCCGGTGAGCCCGGTGTATGCCCCAGCATTTGGTAAAAAGTGGGTGTGATGTCGGTGGTGAACACCAGTCTGTCCGCTGCCCCGACCAGAGCCTTGCGCATCGCCTCCGGCGCATGAATAATCAAAGGCACGCGAACGATCTCCGGAAAAATCGTGTAAGCGTGCCCCCAGCGACCGTCTTCGCCCAACGAATCGCCGTGATCCGCAGTCAGCACAATCACGCTCGATTCATAGAGCCCCGCCTGCTTCAGGTGCGAAATAAACTGCCCGAAGCACGCGTCGATCCTCCGCAGACGCGAGGCATACGGCGCGTAAAAGCCAGGATAACTTTCCCCCTCCGGCACCGATTTCCCCTGCCGCGCAATGACCGAAATATGCAGGTTTTGCGGCTGCGTGTAAGCAAAGACGGGCTGGCCAGGCTTCACCTTTCCCTGCAATTCGCTCAGTGACCCGCAAAGGTCGTAATCCATCGTCAAACGGCCTTTGTCCAGTTCGTTCATTTCCCCGGAACGCGGCGTCACCGTTTCCAGAATCGTGTCCATGCTGACGAACTTCCGGTAGCCTTCCGCGTCGGCCAGCTTCGCCAGCGAGTTCATTTTCCCGAACGGTGTCACGTATTGCTTATGCAGCATCATGCCGCCCACCCAGATGGATGGTTCGGCCAGACCCGTGCCACCGTAGTGTGTGAATGCGTTCCGGAACGCGACGCTCTCCCGCGCGAAGGAATCGAGCTGGGGCGTGAACCCCACTTTCGGGTTGTAGACGCCCAGATAATCACGCCGCAAACTATCCACCACCACCACGAAAATATTCGGCTTCTCGCCGCCGGCAGGCGTCAGCTTCCCGGCCAGCTCGATGTTCACGGGCGCAAGCAGAGTGGATCGCGCGATATTGGAGCTCGCGTTCAAAAAAGCATAAAAGGTCCCGTCTTCCACCGGAGGCGATAGCAGTTCTGACGCGAGCCGGTACGAAATGTTGCGGCCCGCGTAATCCTGCAGAATCTTTGCCGGACCCACGCCCGAGTAAGCCGCCGCATAGCCCGCGCACACACCCAAAGCCCCCATTGAGGCCAGCAGAGACGAACGAAGCCGGGTCTCCCCCATTCCCGACAATCCGTAAAACAGGGAGAATGCTGACACCCAACAGCCGAACGCGACAATCTCCTGGCCCAGATAATTCCAGTCGAGCGAAGAAGCCGCAGTCGATGCCACGGTGGTCCCCAGAGCCAGGAATACTAACCCGGCGATACAGGTACCGCGCGTGGATCCGGCCAGCGTGGTGCCCGGCAGCAAAGCCATGTCCAAACCCGTTGTGATGCGAAAGGGGCGCGGCGCCCCGGCGATGGAGACGGCCAGCCCCGCCCCGTAAAGACAGAGCGACGCCGAGACCACCGCCGCACAAACGGTTGCCAGGCCACCCTGGAAGGAAATCGCCGGAAAAATCTTCGCCGCGAAGAGAGCGAACAACACGGCGAAAAACAGCAGTTGAATTACGGCGAACTCAAACCGGGCCGGCCGCGCGAAAAACGAGGCGAACCCGGCGGCAAACGCCAGCGCAATGTATACCCACGCAAACACCACAAAATGGGCCCCCGTTGCCCACAACATCGAAATTACCGGATGCGGGGTGCCTGGCGCGCCCGCCGCCGCGAAGGGAATTACAATGGCGACCACGGCGGTAAAAAGCGCCGACCTCCACGCGGCGTAAAACGCGCGCGGATCGGCCGGCCCCTGGCGCGTCGGCCACACCAGCTGCCGCTGGAAATGCAGCAGGTCGAGCAGGCCCAGCCACGCCAGCGGAGCGATCAGAACCGCGGCCCAGAGCAGACTGGACACTTCATTCTTCAGCGACGGGAGTACGGGCCGCAGGACAAACAAGAACGCCAGCACCGCTTCCGCCACCAGTAACTGCACAACTGATCGCCGCGGTTTACCGAGCGAAAGCGCCAGCACGGCCAGAGCCACCAGGTTCAGCCAGTGATGCTGCGCGGCGAACGTGGAAAGTGCCGGCAACAAATGTCCCTGAATCACCTGCTGCCAGGTAAAAGGAATCCAGGCCAGCAGGCAATAGAACGCGGATACCAGGGCAAAGAGCCCGTACAGAATTCGGCAAAGCACCTGTAACCGGACCGGCAATCTCATCGCTTTGAGCCTTTCGCGCTTCGCAGCGCTGCCAGCCGGATCGACGCCTCGCCGTTCTCCGGGTCCAGCTGCAGCACCCGTTCATACTTCGCGATCGCGCCCGGAACATCCCGCCGCCGCTCCGCCAGAGCCGCCAGCGCCAGATGGATATCGGAGTAGCCAGGCGACACCGCCGCCCCGTGTTCCAGCAGTCGCCGCGCGTCCTCTGTTTTATCCAGCCGGCTTAGGGCCAGACCCGCCAGCAGCAGCGCGTCGGCGTTGTCCGGCAGCCGCGCCAGTACGGCCTGAGCCGCCTTCTCCGCCACCGCCGTGTTCCCCTGGCGAAGCTGCACGCGCCCCAGTCCCAAAATCAAATCGGAATCGGTGGGCGCATACTGCAACCCCTTGCGATAAGTGGCTTCCGCTGTTTTCGGGTCTGACCGTTCGCTGGTATACGCCAGCTGATAGAACACGTCGGGGTTATTGGCCTCGAATCCCAGACACCGCCGGAACGCGTCAATGGCTTTCGCGGTTTGTCCCAGGTTCCGCCACGCCACCCCCACCTGCGGACACCCCTCAATTGGCACCGGGGAATACACCAGATACTCCTCCCACATCGCGGCTTCGTCCGCGTACTTCCGCAAATGGCCGTACACGGTCGCCAGTTGCTCTATGTAGACGTGGTTTTGCGGAAACTGTTTGTGCAGTTCGAGAGACGGATACAGCGCGAGTTCATACTCGCCCTTCGTAATATCACTCCGCGCGGCTTCCACCATTTTGCGCGTTTCCGCCGACCGTTTGGAATCCCCGCTACCCGCGCCCGGCGCTGGAAAAGTCGTCAGGGCAAGGTACGATAGCCCCGCCGCCAGCAGCGCCCCGGAGATGCGGATGACGGGCGTCTCCATCCTGCTAGAACCTGAAAGAGAGCGAAAGCGTTGACGTCCGGTGGTAGACTGCGGGCCGGTTCGGTCTCTCTTCGTGACCGAAGCCGAAATTGCCGCTCACCAGCCAGCTGTGGCCGAGTGCCTTATCCAGCCCCACGCTGCCCGAGTTCGCGTCGAATACCTGCAAATCAACCGAACTCCGAATCCCATAAGGGGAGGATCCCCGACCGTAGGTGAATTCCAGATAACTGCGCGAATCGCTGAAAAAACGCCGCGTGGAAACCTGGAACGATTTCGACGTTCCTCCGTCCCCTGGTGTGAAGTAACCCCGCCCGCTGAACAGCCAGTTCCCGTAGTATTTCGACAGAGCCGTGGTGTAAACGTTAACCGGCGAAGTGAACCCCAACCGCCGATACCCCGCCGCTGCTTCAAACCCCTTACCCAGCGACTGAAATACTTCCCCCGCCGCCCGGTAGTGCGGATAAAGCGTACCCCCGGGCGAAAAGCCCACGTTCAGGTAGAGATAAGTGCCCTTGCGAATTCCCGGATAAAAATCCACTTCCAGCTGATTGCCGATGTCGCCGAAACGCGACGCACCCGAATACCGGCCAATCACCGAGCCCAGGGACGTAGATCGCTTCAGCGCCAACTGGGTCTCCTTCCGGTTACCGATTCCATCGGAGAACGACTCGTAGTACTCCCGCGCCGAAACTTCCCACAACGGCACCGTCTCGCTCAGCCCCGCACGCAGATTGAAGGCGTCGTGATTGGAAGGGTCCAGCTCCAGCAGCCTGTTCAGCACGGACAAAGCTTCCTCGCGCCGGTTTAAACCCTTGAGCGCCTTGGCATGGGCGTACAAAATGTCGGTATCGCTCGCCCTTGCTTTCACCAGCGGCAGCAGTAAATCCTCCGCTTCGGCAGGATGGTCTGTCCACAGTTCGACGTTGGCCAGTGCCTGCATGGCATCGCCGTTCTTCGGGCTGTCCGCCAGCGCCCGCGAAAGTTCCGCCCGGGCCTTGGGATAATCTCCCTCCCACGCGAGGACTGTGCCATAGACGACTCGCGCGTCCACGTCGGCCGGCTTGGCCTCCAGGCGTTTCGAAAGCATGTCCAGTGCCGCTTTCCGCTGTCCGGCGATGGCCAGATGCCGGGCCTCGGTCGCCACGTCCTGCGCCAGACACGCGCCGGCCAGCCACGATAAACACGCCAACTGTATGATTTGCTTCAACGCAGTAACTTCGTGACCTAAGCTTAGCAACCCACGACCGTTATAGTAAGAAAGGAAACAATTTGAGTCCTCTAAGCGGAAAACGGGTAGCAATTGCCGGTCTGGAACCCGCGATGGCCGCGCGTATTGTAGCCGCGCTCGACGATGGCGACGCTTTCTGCCGACGGGTGTCGGATCTGGACGCCGTTCCCGGCTCCAACGCTCTCGGAAATTACGACATTCTGGTTGCCTCCCCGTCCGCCGCCTCCCCATGGTTTGACCGCGCCCGCCGGGTCATGGAACGCCCCGTTCTGGTGGCCGGTTCCAGCCTGGCGCTCGGCGAAAATCTTATTGGCCTCACCACCCGCGACGTCGACTTCATGATCGACACCGCGAGCGACGACGAGATCCGCCTGCGCGCCTCGCGCCTCATGCTCGGCAACGTGGGCCGCCCCAAACAGGCCGTAGGCCGCGCCCCCATCATCGTCTCGGCTGATGACGACGTGACCGTTGCCGCAATTGTGAAACAGCTTCTCACCTCCGACGGGATGACCGTCTACTCCGCTCCCGATGGCGCGAAAGCCCTCGCTCTCGTCCGGGAGGTGCGGCCTGACCTCGTCGTCCTCGATGTACAGATGCCGGGTATGACCGGCTTCGAGGTCCTCACCGCGATCAAAGCCGAAGCCGACATTTCCGGTACCCGCGTGGTCCTCCTCACCAGCGCCGAGCAGGAAAGCGATGTGATGCGCGGCTTCGCCCTGGGCGCGGCCGACTACGTAGTCAAGCCCTTCAACCCCATCGAACTCCTCGTGCGGATTCGCCGCTTCGTGCGCAGGTCGTGAGCCCGGCGACCGATACCTTCCGCTATCGCGGCGTTGCCGAACACCGCACCGACGTTCTGGTGGAAAGCGCCCTCGTTTTGGGAAACATCATCGTTGCCGTTTGGCTGGTGGATCGCCACATCCCCGCCTACTGGCATCTTGATCGGCCTCTTTCACTGACCGTTTCCTTCGTCATCGTCCAGACCGTCCTAATTGCGGTGCTGCTCACCGCCATGTTTGGTCTGAAGTTTCGCTCCGAACTGCGGGCGCGCGCCGAGAAAAAGGATATCCCCGTTGTCGTGGAATTGCTGACCGCCATCTCTCGTGGCGACAAGACGCCCGAAGATTTGATTCCCCTGTACCGCCGCATCCCGCTGACAGTGGGAAAAATGCTGGCGGGCAGCCTCTCCGTGCAGAAAGGTGCCGGGTATGAGAGACTCGCCGCCGCCGCTGAAACCTGCGGAGCCCTGCGCAGCTGGAAAGCGGGCGTCGACAGTCCCTCCGCCGCAAAACGCTGTGAGTCTGTTTTGCACCTGGCCACCATGCCTTTCGATACCGCCATCGACGAACTCACCAGCGCGCTCGACGACACAGAGGAACTGGTTGCCGTGGAGGCCGGTCGCGCCCTCCTCGCGAAGGGTTCGCCCGCAGAAGCTGAAATGGTCTTTGACTCCCTTGGTCGCCAAAGCGTTCTGGTGCGTGCCCTCAGCGTCTCCTCTCTCCGCCGCCATGCCTCCGCCCTTGTCGCCACCGCCCTGCCTGCCGCCCTGCAGTCCACCGATAACAAGCGCGTTCTTGTAGCGCTCGTTGCCATTGCCACCTGGAAGCGCCTTCTTCCGCTGGAAGAAATTCGCGCTGTCCTCTCCCATCCCGAGCCTGAAATCCGCGTCGCAGCCTTCAGCGCCCTCCCCTTCGTCATGACCGCCGGTCCTGTCGACGCCGAAATCAAGGCAGGTCTCGCCGACACCGTGGAAAGCGTCCGCGCCGCCGCCGCCTTAGCCGCCGGGCGCAAATCAGCCACCGCGCTCGTCCCCGACCTGGTGACTCTGATGAAAACCGGCGGCGAGGCGGGCCGCGAAGCCGCCATCGTCCTCACGGTTCTTGGCGAAGGTGCAGTCTCTGAACTCGAAAAGGCCGTGCTCACGGGCGGGACCGTGGGAGCGGTCGCCACCGAAGCGCTGGAACGCTTTCGCTTGGGACGAGGCTGGTTTTGATGACACTGGTTGTGATAAACCCCCATTTCAGCCGCGCGTTTTACGATGTTGAATATTTCCTCATCTTCTACGTGGCCGCCATCAACGTCATCTACTCGGTCCTGATCGTCGTCGGATTCTTCACCCTTACACGCTTCAGCGGTCGTATTTTCGAAACCGAGCTGGACACTTTGGTGAACTCTCCCATGCTGCCGGAAATCGGCGTGATCGCCCCCGCTTACAACGAAGAGCTCAGTGTGCGCGAAAGCGTCCGTTCCATGCTCCGGCTTCGCTACCCGGAGCACGAAGTGATCGTCGTCAACGATGGCTCGAAGGACGGTACTCTCGCCACGCTGATCGACGAATTCAAGCTCTTCCGCTCCAGCCGTACCCAGACGGGCACCATCCCCACTAAAGCCGTCCGCGGCGTCTATGAGTCCCGCGAACCCATTCGGCTCCTCGTGATCGATAAGGAGAACGGAGGCAAGGCCGATTCCCTCAACGCCGGCATCAACTACTGTCGCTACCCCCTCTTCGCCGCCGTCGACTCCGATTCCCTCATCGAAACCGACGCTCTGTTCCGGGTTGCCAAGCCTTTTCTCGACGACCCCGGAATGGTCGCCTCCGGCGGCATCGTCCGCGTGGTCAACAACTGCACGGTGGAAAACGGTGCCGTCACCCAGGTGCGCGCTCCGGACAACCTTTTAGCCCGCTTCCAGGCCGTGGAGTATCTCCGCGCCTTCCTCGGCGGGCGGGTGGCATTTAGCCTTCTCGATTCGCTCCTACTGATCTCCGGTGCCTTCGGCGTCTTCCGCCGCGATGTTGTCCTCGAAGTGGGCGGCTTCGAAACCGGCACCGTCGGGGAGGATATGGAACTTGTCGTCCGCCTCCACCGCCACATGGTGGAGAGCGGACGCCCCTACAAGATCGAGTTCGTACCCGAACCGGTCTGCTGGACGGAAGTCCCCGAATCGGCGCGCGTGCTGAAAAGGCAGCGTAACCGCTGGCAGCGCGGCTCGGTGGAAACGCTGTGGAAACACCGCTGCATGTTCTTCAATCCGAAATACGGCCTCGTCGGCATGTTCGGCGTACCGTACTTCACCTTCTTCGAAGTATTGGGCCCGGTCGTGGAGCTGCTTGGTTATGTCATGACCGTGGTTGGCCTCATTTTCAGGCTCATCCTGCCCAGGATAGCACTGGCCTTCTTCCTCGTCTCCGTACTCTTCGGGCTCGTACTCTCAATTTCTTCCATCCTCCTTGAAGAGTTCACGCTGCGCAAATATCCGTCCAGCAAAGATGTTCGGCTTCTGCTTTGGTCGGCCGTAATCGAAAGCCTCGGGTTCCGTCAGCTCACCGCTGTCTGGCGGCTGCAGGGACTAATTGACGGCATTCGCGGCAAGCAGGGATGGGGCAAGATGGAGCGCAAAGGCTTCAGGCGGAGTTAGAGTATTTTCAATCCTGAAAATGCTCTGGTGCGGCACTGAGCGGAAAACCGAACAGACCATGTCCCTCGATATTGGAATGCAGCTCCCGGGACGGGCGCGCTCATCACGAAGCACGTGATGAGCGACGGCTTCGCCCTTCCGGGGATGGATACCGGACCTGGGGTAAGGCGCTGCTCCAGGCGGGTCTGAAATAGAAAAAGGGCCGGCTTTCGCCGACCCCTTTTTTAAGAATGCAAACAGCTCAGAACTGGAAGCGAAGCTGCAGTTCGACCTTGCGGTTGCCGGAGGAACTGCCGCCGCCGAAGCCGCCACCACCACCCCCAGGTCCACCCATACCGCCGCCACCGCCCGAGGAGAGCGACTGGCCGAAGAACGGGGAGTTCAGGCTGCCAACCGGTGCACCGTAGTTGACGTGGTTGAAGGCATTGCGGGCCGACACGGTGAAGGTGAGGTTGTAGCGCTTGCCGGTGCCGCCACCGCCGAAGCCGCCCATCATGCCGCCCATGCCGCCGCCGGGTCCGCCGCGACCGCCCCCCCCACCGTGATCGCCACCGCCACCGCCGGGACCACCGCCGCCCATCATGCCGCCTCCGGCATTCGGGTTGGCGCCTTTGCGCTCACCCCAACCCCAGGTTCTGCTGAGGCGCAGGTTGGCTGAGACCGAGCCATACGATTTGCCGTAGTTCACAGGGATAATTGTTTCGCCCGCGACCGGCGCCAGGTTGAACTTTCCGTACGGGGTATCCTTCACGTTTTTCGGATTCGAAGCGCTGCTCGCAAAGGAAGGACGGTCGTTGTTAATACCGTCACCGTTGTAGTCTGTGCCGGTCGTGATGTTGAACGGACCGGGGGAACTGATGGTCACGAAGGGCGCGACCGAGAAGTGGAACGGGAGCCCAACGTTGCCGCCGATAAAGGCACGGTGGCGGATGTCGAAATTGGCCCGGCCGTAATCGACGCTGGTGTCGTACTGGTTGCTGGGGAAGCCGTTGACGTTGCTCTTCGAATTGCCGTAAACGTAATAGCCCTGCAGCGAGAGATGGCTGTTGATGCGGCTGTTCACGCTGGTGATGAACTGCATCTGTTTGTAGATGCCGGTGGTTTCGTACTGGTAGAGGTCGCCCTGCCCGGTGAAGGGCCTGACGCCGCCTGTACGTGAAGCCGGGTCATAGGTGCCCGGCAGATAGGCATTGATGTTGCGTAACCGCTGCGAATGAACGCCGCGGGTGTCCACGAAGTTGAACGAAAGCGAGGTGCGGCCGGGCAGCGAGCGATCCACTCCGACAGAGTACTGAAACATGTAGGGCGCGTTCAGGCCCGGATCGACTTTATAGATGGCCTGATTCTGCAGTGCCAGCAGGGAGACGGACGGAACGTTCGGATAGGCGGCGAAAGCGATTGCGGCCGCAGCCGGGTTCTGTGTCGAATTGATGTTGTAGTTGAGCTGCGAAACGCCGTTGAAGCGCAGGGTTTGCAGGGTGCCGCTCTGGTCAAAGCGATCATAGAAGAAGCCCGCGCCGGTGCGGACAACGGTTTTGCCGGCTTTACCGGCCTTGGCTCCGGGAGCCCAGGCAACAGCGAGGCGAGGCGCGAAATCGCTGTGGTCGCTGATGTTGGTTTGAGTTTCGTAACGCAGGCCTGCGCTCACGGTCAGGTTCGGGCGCAAGCGCCAATCATCCTGCACGAAGAAGCCGAGATCAATCTGGCTGACATTTGCGAACGGCGTGCCGCTGTTGAGCGTGAACGTCGTCGGGCCGCAGCCCTGAGCGATGATTGTGGCGATTGGCACGCCCTGTTGCAGGCGCAGTTGCGTCTGGCGGTAGACATCGAGCGAAGTGGGATTCGTGATGCCGTTGAGGCAGGTCGCCGGGGTCGCCAGCGAGTTCGGAGAGGTGAAAGTGTAGGTGCCGTTGAAGTTCGAGGTCGATTGGCTGCCCAGGCTGTCACGGCGCAGGCGAACGCCCGCCTTGATGGTGTGGGTGCCCTGCGTCATGGTGATGTTGTTCTGAATTTCCAGACCCTTGTTGTCAGAGAAGTTTGCCAGCAGCGGCGAGCCGCCTGAGATGAACGAACTCGCGACATTGATGGTGGGCCCGGCGATGGCGGACCCTTTCTGTTCAGAGTGGCTGCTGCGGATCTGGATGCGGGTCTCGTCGATGGCCTTCGTGCCGAGGATGGCAGTTTCGGTGATCTGGACGTTGTGGGTCTTCGACTCCACGTTGGTGACCTGCGAAGCGAGGTTGAATCCGCCGACGCCGCCGACGCTGGTGGAGTCAAACATGCTGTAGCGGGCAACCAGCGTGTTTGTCGCGTTGAGCTGATAGTCGAAGCGCGGGCTGATGGACCAGAATTTCTGCGGCGTGACGTAGGTGCCGTTCTCAGAAACCGGGTTCAGGCCGGCGTCCAGGCGCTGCGCGTTGATGAGAGCCTGCTCGTTCACGTCACGACGATTGAAATCGAGGAAGTAAGACGCTTTCTTGCCGAGCGGCCCGCCGCCGTTCAGCGCGAAGAATTTCGAGCTGTAGTCGGGAGGGTTGGTGGTGAGGAAGGGGTTGCGGCTGTCGAAGATCTTATTGCCGTAGTTGAAGAAGCCGCCGCCGTGGAAACTATCGGAACCCGGCTTGGTCAGGATTTCAATGCGCCCGAAACCGGGACGGTCGTACTCCGTTGAATAAGGGTTCGAGTTGATGCGGATTTCGCGGATGGAGCTTTTCGGGGGCAACTGGCCGCCACTAAAGCCATCGACGAAGAACTGTGCGCCGTTGGGGCCGGCGGAGGGGCCGGCGAGGGCCTGCAGGTCCGCCTGAAGATCATCCGGATCATCCGGAAGCTGATCGAGGTCTTCCGCTTTCATCACCAGGGCGCCGACGTTGGCGGAAGGGTCTGTATTCACCTGCCCGGCCGCTTCCGCGCTCACCTGCACTTCCTGTGCCTGGGCGGAGATCTGCAGTGCGATGTCGAGTGCGCTGACCTGTCCGGCGGAGACCGTGACGTCGGACTGGCTGAATGTGAGGAAGCCCTTGGCATCTGCCCGGACGAAGTATTTGCCGGCGGGCACAATGATTTGATACTTACCCTGGCCGTCTGTTTTGGCGGTGCGGGCCTGACCGTTGCCGGTCACCTGAATGGTCACGCCGGGAATAACGGCAGCTGAGGGATCTGTCACCTGGCCGCGGATAGTGGCTGTGCTCTGCGCAAAGGCCGCGGGAAGAGTAAGGGCAACCGCGATCACGGTAGTGAGCACGGCAGGGGCGAAACGTCGCCCGGTTTTTAAGAAGTTTGTCATAGACTTAATCACTCAGGTTGAGACGAGTGGCTAAGTCTATTGTGCCTTTTTAATGCCGCGTTCACTGTGAATGTATGTAAGCTTTGGCAGGCTTACAAAACGATACAAAACCCAATGTTTACGACGTTGCTGACGCTGCCACAGCCCTTGGTTTGGGCGTCATATCGGGCGCCTGCAGTTCCGGCATCGGCTTGGCCTTGAACAGAAGTTTGCAGGGCTTGATCAGCATGCGCGCAGCCCAGGTGGACTTCTTCTTTCTGGCGCTGTCGGTGGAGATGCCTGTTTTGGCGTACATCTGCCGGTAGAGCCGGGAAATCAGCACGAAAGCGAGGCGGCCCTTCAGCGATTTGATGCAATCTGAGCGTTTCCACACATATTTCAGGCTGTAGAACCCATCCCAGACGCCTTGGGTGCGGATCTGGATTTCGTCGGCGCTCATGGTGGGGTGCGGCGTGAACATTTTGGGGCGAATCGCCGCCGGAATCAGCCAGTAGCGGGTCAGCGGCGTGCCCTCCACCATTTCAGGTGCTTCGGCCTGCGCTTTTTCCCACTTGTTGAAGTCGACGGTGCCCGGAAAGGGCGTGAGCATGACGAACTGGGCGAAGGTGATGCCGGCGCGCTGGGCAAGCTCTGACGTGGCTGTAAACGTATCGGGACGGTCGCTCGGCAGGCCGAAAATGAACGAGCCGAGGACGTGAACGCCGTGTTCTTTGAAGGTGCTCAGCTGTTTCACAAGTCCCTCGCCGGAATAGTTGAAGTCTTTGAAAACATGCTTCAGTCCCTCCGGGGTAACGGCTTCCACGCCCACCAGCGCGCCCTTGATGCGGGCCTTCCGCATGGCGTCGAGGAAATCCGTGTCTTCCGCGGCTTCCATGGTGATCTGGGTGAAGAAGATCATGTCGCTGGGCAGGTCTGCCAGGCGTTCCATCAGAACGAAACGTTCGGCGCGAATGGCCTCAAGCTGAGCCACTTTCTCGTGGTTGCCCTGCTGGCGCGCGAGGCGCAGATCAGTCAGGGTAACAGGGTAGAAGTTATCGTCGGCGAGCGCGATGAAGCGGAAGCCTTTGCGGCGGAGGGCGACGATTTCGTGAATTACGCCGTCGGAAGGGCGCTGGCGGGGTTTCTGGCCATCGGTGCGCCAGACGGAACAGAAAGAGCAGTGCTTGGCGCATCCGCGAACAGTTTGCACGGAGGCCCACATATAGCTTTCGGTGTTCATCAGGTCCCAGCGTGCCGGGACGAAGTCTTCGGCGTCAATGCGGCCGCCGTCGTAAACCTTGTCGGGGTTGCCACGGATGCAATCGTAAAGAACGTTGGACCAGATGACGTCGCCGTCGCCCTTCACGGAAGCGTGGCCGCCACCGAGTTCGAGCGGCTCATCGGGGAAGAGCGTGGCGTGAATTCCGCCGTAGACGACCCAGGCCCCAAGCTCGCGGGCCATTTTGCCCACTTCATAGCCGCGCAGTGCGTTGCCGGTGTGGACGCCGATACCCACGATGTCGCCTTTGTGGATGGTGGAGGGGTCGAGTTGCTCCAGGGTCTCATCACAGATCACGGGGTCGCCAAAAGCCTCCGGCGTCGCTGCTGCCAGCACATATAACCACCGGGGGGTGATCACGGCGGTTCCGAACGACATATCGCTCGGATTGATGAGATGGACGCGTGTTCCGGCAGGGATAGCGGGCGTGCCGGAGAGTACGGGGAAGGCGGATTTTAGCGTGACGAGATTCAAAGGAAGTTTCCTTAAACCAATTTGATTGGGACCGATTTGGTTACGACCGATTTTGTCGCGATGGACCCGTTAGCGGTGACCGGCGAACCGGCGGGAGCGCCTGCAACCCAAGTCTGGACCCAGGGCGGCAGGAAAGAAGGTGCAGACTAATACTATCAGGAACACTTAAAGGTATGCCCGCTACCCCCCGCGGATGCAAGAAAGGCGCGGGTGATTTGGGGGATTGTGGGGGTGCCGCACTGCCGCATCTTCATGTCGGGTTCAGCGCGCAGGAGGTCTGTAACCGGTTCGACGGCGGGGTGGCCTTTGGCGGCGAATCGGTGGACTGGCGACGGGGTGCGAAAACTCATTGAAAGCCCAGGTAGGGACGTACCGGCAAATCCTTTAGCGGTTCACGTAGACGGTTTTGCCCCCGGACGTGACAATGGCGTGCAGGGCTTCCGCACCCACCAGATCGACCAGATGTTTTCGCTTGTCGTCTTCTGACGCCACGTACCAGCGGTCCGGGCTCTTCCAGCGGGCCACGAACTCCGCGTCGCCGATGAAGACGTTCGGCGCGCCCGGAGCGTAGGAACCGTATTCCAGATTGTTCTTCCTGCCGTTCAGGATGAGCGCGGATTTGTTGGTGTAGAAGAAAATGCCCGACATTTCGTAGTACGGATTGTCAACGATGAGGCCACCTTCGGGCGCGCGGTTCAGGGCCTGGGCCAGGTTGTAGGAACCGAGGTAAGGATCGAACGCGATGAGCGCTGCGCGGGCGCCTTGAAAGAACAGCACCATCATGACGGCCAGGCCGAGCACGGCGCGTTCCCCGCGCAGAGCGAACGCCGCGACAGCGCCCAGCAGCATGGCCACGCCGGCAATCGCAAGAGGCAGGCGCAGGTAGGCAAATGACTTGATGGTCAGGTCCCCCATGTGGCCCAGCGACAGCGTGTAGGCGTCGGGATTCTGCGTGAGGGCCTGCGAGATATCGCCGGGTGTTGGATAGTTCCAGCTTGCCGCCAGCAGTCCCACGATTGCCACGGAGGCGACCGCCGCAATTGCCCCCGCCGCGCGAATTGAGATGTTCCAGGCGCGTTCGCCGGCCTCCGCCATCGCGCTGCCCAGCAGGATGGCGAAAGCCGGGTAGGCGGGCATCGAATAATACTCCTGCGTTGTGGAAAGCGCGAAGAATCCCATCACCATGCCGATCCAGCAAAGGGCGAGAAGGCGCATGCGGGAGGCGCGGTCCGGCTGCCGGTATGGTAAGCCTGCGGCGCGGAAAAAGAAGGCGCTGAACGGGAAGAACCAGGCGAAATGGAAGAGCCAGAACAGCGCAGGGGGCACTGTGTCGTAGTCGCGGGGGTAGCGCAGGTTCAGGAAGCGCAGAATGTGCTCGTTGAAAAAGTAGAACCAGAAGAAGCCGCGGTAGGATCCCGATTCACTGTGCATGGTGAAGTCGAAGTACGGGGGATTGCGCAGGGTGGCGATGACGTGCCAGGGCGCGGCAATCAGCAGCATGACGCCGATGCCGGACAGAATATGCAGTTTTGCCCAGCTTTCGCGCCGTTTCCAGAGGCCGCTGAAGACGAGGTAGAAGAACGCCGCGCCGCAGGGGAAAACCGCCGCGATCAGACCTTTGAGCAGCATGCCCGTGCCGATGCCGGCCCAGGCTCCCAGCGCCCACCAGCGCACGTTTGGCTCACCCGGTTCGAGGGCACGGAAGAAGGCCCAGAGCGTGAATGCGATGCAGAGAGTGAGGATGACATCCGGAATCAGGATGCGTGTGAAGAGCCAAAGACCCAGCGATGTGGCGATGCTGATGCCCGCGAAGAATCCGGCGCGAGGGCCCATGGCCCAGCCGGCCATGCGGGTGGTCAGCCAGCAAAGCAGAATCGTCGACAGGGCCATGGGAAACCGCGCGGCCGAGTCAGATTCGCCGAAAACGGACATGGACACCGCCATCATCCAATACTTCAGCGGCGATTTTTCCAGGTACTTCACGCCGTCCAGCTGCGCGGAAACCCAATCGCCGGAATGCAGCATATTGCGTGCAATCTGGCCCTGCACGGCATCGACATCGTCCATCAGGCGGGGCGGACTGATAACGGAAGTGAGGCAGATGATGGCGGCGACGATAAGAACGATCAGTTCGCCGTGGCGAGAAGCGATGTTGTCGCTGGTTGGGTGTCCGGGTCCGGATCCACTTCGATGTCCCATCTTTTCAGCCAAAGGAAGAGTGTCAGCAGACCCCATAATTGATAACCGGCGTTGATACGTCTTTCTGTATGATCCCGAAGCAGCGATTCGGTTGCATCGGCATCGAACAAACCGGCATTTCTTATTGTCAGGGACCGCAGGGTGTCCTGAAACAGACTGAGCAGCGGGCCGCGGAACCATTCGTGGGCAGGAATGTCCAGGCCTCGCTTTTTGCGGTCGAGAATGGCGTCGGGCAGCTTGCCCCGCATGGTTCGTTTCAGTATGTATTTCTGATCCGCGCCGCGCATTTTCAGATGCTCCGGCAATTTTGCCGCAAACTCTACAATGCGGTGGTCCAGCAGCGGTGGGCGGACTTCGAGCGAGTGCGCCATGCTCATCCGGTCCACCTTATACAGCAGATTGTCCTGCAGGTAGTACTTCTGATCCAGCTGCAGGTAGCGGTTCAGAAAACCGACCTGTTCAGCGGACGGCAGGCCTTCGAAAAGGTGCTTCAGGCTATGCGCGTCAGGTTCCGCCAGCAGCGCCCGTTTTTGTGCCTGGGAGAACGCGCCGTTCCAGAAAAGATGCGCCTCATCGGGATCGAGGAGCGAGCCTTCCAGCCAGCGCTTCAGTTTGTATTCGAAACCGATTTTGGCGTTGGAAACCGGCAGCACGGCGTGCGCTGTGTTCAGTGCGGCCTGGCGGAAGATCCGCGGGAGGCTTCGCAGCGGGCGCGCCAGTTCGTCCGCGCGGTAGGTGAGATAGCCGCCGAAAAGTTCGTCGCCACCCTCGCCCGAGAGCGCCACGGTGACGTGTTTCCGGCTCATTTTAGAGAGGAACCAGACGGGCAGGGCACCGGCATCCGCGCCGGGCTCATCGGAATACCACGCAAAATCTTCAATCGCGCCGGACACTTCGGACTCCCGGTTCAGTT
This sequence comes from Bryobacterales bacterium, assembly GCA_038319515.1. GTDB lineage: Bacteria > Acidobacteriota > Terriglobia > Bryobacterales > Bryobacteraceae > BOG-234. The sequence continues at coordinate 26,750 of JBBQDH010000004.1, read as the reverse complement.
CAAATTCGTGGTGTTCGGTGCCGTAGCGTTTTGCCACATCGCGGAACCAGACACTTTCGTCACAGGATTTTGACTCGAACGCGATGGAAAACGTCTTCAGCGGGCGGGCACCCAGTTCAGAAGCGTAGTGGAGCAGCGTGGTGGAGTCGATACCGCCGCTGGCCCAGATGCCAAGGGGAACATCACTGACCAGGTTCTCTTTGACGGCGGAGCGCAACAGGCCATCCAGTTCTTCGATGGCGGTCTCTTCGCGCAGGTTCTGGTTCGGCACCATGGACAATTTCCAGTAGCAGGTCAGGCGCTCCTGTCCCTTGCGCCATTCGAGGAAGTGGCCGGAGGGCAGCTTTTCAATGCCCTCGACCAGAGTGCGGGGGGCCGGCACGTAATTCAGGGAAAGGAAATCCTGCAGCGCCGCGCGGTCCAGGCGGCGAGTGATTCTGGGGTGCGCGAAGAGTGCCTTGAGTTCGGAGCCGAAAACGATATCGCCACCGATGCGGCTGATGTAGAGGGGCTTGATGCCCATGCGGTCGCGTGCGAGGATCAGGCGGCTGTCATTTTCAGACCAGATGGCCAGCGCGAACATGCCCCGGAAGCGCCGAAAACAGTCGGTATCCCACTGGACGAAAGCCCGCAGGGCGACTTCGGTGTCGCAGTCCGAGCGGAATCGGTGGCCGAGCGCTTCGAGGTCACGGCGAATTTCCCGGAAGTTGTAGATTTCGCCGTTGTAGACGATGGATGTTCTGCCGTCTTCGGTGCGAAAGGGTTGCTCGCCCCCGTCCAGGTCGATTACCTGGAGCCGGACAGCCCCGAGCGCAATGACCGGTGTGGAAAATGAATCCTGCTGATCCGGGCCGCGATGTGTCAAAGCGCGGGTCATCCGCCGAATTACGGACTCTTCGATATGGCTTTGGCTATGGGTAAATCCGGCTATGCCGCACATTGTTCCGTATCACCCTCATCTCCGAATCCCCATCCGGAGGTCATCCTGCAAGGATTACAAATGCTTACACCAGATAAACCGACTATAGCTTTGACAGGGCGCGAATGCAAGATTTCGCACAGTTTAGGGGAATTCGTTCGTGCTGGAAGATGCAAAAAACCGCTCCCCGGGGAGGGAGCGGCTTGAGGTAAAACCGGGAAGTTCCGGGAAGAAGTTAGTTACCGCCGCCGCCGTCTCCGCCACCACCCATATTCCAGCTGCCGGCCAGCGGATCTGCTCCGTTGCTGGGTGCCGCCCGCATAATAATTTCCACGCCCGCCAACAGTGCAGTTGCCGTAAGCCTGGACGGATCGTTACCTGTCGCGCCCGTCACGATGAGTGCATCTCCGGCTTTCAGTTCGGCCAGTGTGACGGCGGGCTGTTGCTCAATGATTTTGTTCATATCCATGGGGCCACGTCCGCCACCGGCGCGCCCCCCAGAGAATCCTGCGCCACCGCCAGGCTCACCACCGCCCATTGCTCCACGTCCGCCACCCGCACCTCCACCAGGAGCACCGCCAGGAGCCATGCCTGGAGTGATTCCTGCGGGTGGGGATCCACCGCGTCCACCACCAGGCGCGGCATCACCACCACGACCCGCACCTGGCATGCCGCCGCCGCGTCCGCCGCCGGTCTGCTGGAAGGTCGGGTTCAATTGGCGCGCAACCATCATGGCCGCCATTTCGGAAAACTTTTTCAGCGAGGTGTCGGCGCGGAGCACAATTGTAATCGGTTTCTTCGAGGCTGTTTCCGTGCCGGTGATCAGATTTGCCGCGGCGTCAATGGTCTTGATCTGCAGGCCAATGGTCCTGAACGAACCGAAGCCGATGGCATCTGCCTTGATCGACGACATATCCGCGTTTTTCTGGCCCAGAACGCTCAGCTGATCGCCGACCTTGATCTGATCCAGCTTGCCTGGCTCATACTTCGCTGAATCCGGGTTGTAGCGCTGGTAATCCACCTTGCCTGCAATGTCCAGGGCTACTTCCTTCGTCGCGGGGGCTCCAGGCACTTTCACTGTGAATTTGACCTGCTTCGCGCCGGCATCAACGGTCGTGACCAGGCCCTTCGTCGCGTTCTTCCACTCTTCCTGCGTCTTCTCATGACGGAGGGCGATGTCAGACTGTTTGGTGAAGATGATGGTGCGGGCCGCTTTGCCTGTGGGATCTGCCGTCAGCACGCGGGCGATGATCTTGTCGCCTGCCTCCACCTCTTTGGCTTCCGACGGCGTGGCTTTCTTCACGTCGGTTTCGCCTGCGGGGATCCGCATGAACGAAGTGCGGTCGTCAAACTTTACCGTGGTATCCGCCTCCCCGGCCTTATCTGGTTTTACCGAGACAATTTTACCGGCTGCGTCGGTTTTGGTGACGGTTCCGGCGACGCTGATATAGGGAGAGGCCTTGGCTGTTGAGTCCTGAGCGGAAAGCGGGGAGTGCGCGGCCCCAAGCAGCGTGAAGAAGATGGAAAAGACTACTCGTCTCATGTCTCTCAGTATGGCTGGTAAATCTGCAAGTGCAGGTAATTAAAGGTAAAGGCCTTCAGGACGCGGACGGACGGGAATTGTGCCGCCAGGGACCAGTTGTTCCTGCCGGCACCGCATCGTGCCGCAGACGACGCAGATGCTCCAGACTGACGCGCGCATCCCGCTCTGCATGCCGACGTGTGGACGTCTCCATGGCAATGCAAACCCAAAGGGTGAAGACCGCTATTGTCATGGCGGTTAATCCGGTTGTCGTGATTCCAAAAACTCGCACGTTGTTCCTTCGGGCCGCACTGGCGGCGCGTCTTCCATCCATATGCAATTCGCGTGCCACGTGAGAAAACGGAGAGAAACCGGCACTCCCGTGTTGACGTATTGTTAAAACCCGGCACTTGTGTGCCCTGTTTTCACACCACACATTACTTTCACCCTTGCGTTTGGCGATGGTATGAGTTACATATCGTTACTATCTTTACTTATCTACAATACGTAGGTTCCAATGAACCGGATTATTCCCGCCACAATCTTGTTTGTCTGGGCAGCAGCAGTTAGTTCCGCTGCAGTTCGACCGTTTCCATGGGTCCGGAACCAGCCAAAGGTGGTTTCCGGAATGAAGCACAGGCGCGTGAACTATCACGGCAGCTCGCCGTTGTCATCGGCGGGACGTCTGCGTTTTCCTGTCTCCGAAGAAACTTCTCCCCGCTTCAAGCCAAAGAACCGTAAGTCTGAGCGATAGGTGGCTGCAATCCACCAGGGTGGTGGTGCATGGCCGGTTCTTGCTGAAGGCTGGCCACTGTCCGCAACCGGACACTTCTTTCCCAACGACGGACAAGCGCGGCTCGAATCTCGCTACATAAGTTATTTACTTTCAGTGCATTAGGGATTGGTGCCCAGGCTGCACTTTACTTTTGCGCAATCTATGGACGTTCAACGCCAGGGTGTCAAAAAAAGAAAGCTGATCCGAAGGGTCATCATGGGAGTAGTTTTCACGGCTGCGCTTGCCGGCGCGGCCTACGGGGTCAGGCAGCTGAAGCCTGCGCTGCCAGGTGTCGATGCAGGCACGGTCTGGCCCGACACCGTGAAGCGTGGCCCCATGCTCCGCCAGGTGCACGGATTGGGTTCGCTTATTCCGGAAGAGGTGGTCTGGATCTCGTCGGTGACGGATGGCCGTGTGGAGAAGATCTTCATTCAGCCCGGGACCCTGGTGAAGCCCGACACCGTGATCATGCAGCTTTCCAATCCCACCCTGAGCCAGGGGATGGTGGCTGCCGAATTCGATCTGAAACAGGCCGAGGCCAATCTGCTGGATCTGAGTGTGACGCTGCAGAGCACCACTTTCGACAAGCAGGCGGTGGCGGCCCAGGTAAATTCGGACTACAACGACGCAAAGCTGGCGGCGGATCGTGACCAGCAGCTTTCGAAGCTGGGGCTGATCCCGGAACTGGACGTGAAGCTTTCGCAGAATAAAGTGAAGCAGCTGGAATTTCGCAATCAGCTGGAAGAGAAGCGGCTCGGCATTATCCATCAGGCGACGGACGCGCAGTTGGCCGCGCAGAAAGTCAAAATCGATCAGCTCAAGGCGGTTTACGCGCTGAAGCAGCAACAGGTGGAGCAGTTGCGGGTGCGGGCCCGTGTGGCGGGTATGTTGCAGCAACTGGGCAGCGCCGGGGCCGGAACGGGCAATACGCCGCCGCTCGAATCGGGCCAAAATGTGACGGCCGGCGCGATACTGGCCAAGGTCGCCCAGCAGGACCGGCTGAAAGCCCAGATCAAGATTACGGAAACGGAAGCAAAAGATATTGCGATCGGCCAGCCGGCTTCGATCGATACCCGGAACGGGACTATTCCCGGGAAGGTGACGCGTATTGACCCCTCAGCAGTGAATGGCACCGTGCTGGTGGACGTTGCGCTGTTGGGTGCGCTGCCGCAAGGGGCGCGACCGGACCTGAGTGTGGACGGGACGATTGATATCGAACGTCTGAACGATGTGGTGTACGTCGGTCGCCCCACGGTCGGCCAGCCCAACAGCACGGTGACGATGTTCCGTTACGATGCTGACGGCAAGACCGCCACCCGCACTACCGTGAAGCTTGGCCGCGCCTCAGTGAATTCCATTGAGGTGCTGGGCGGCCTGAATGTGGGCGATAAAGTCATTCTGTCCGACATGAGCCAGCAGGACGCGCACGACAAGATCCGCCTTAACTAAGTAAAGACCCCAGGAGAACTCTCAATGGAAAATTCCACTAATGGCCGCGACTCGCTCATCCACCTTGAAGGCGTGACCAAGGTCTTTGTCACCGACGAAGTAGAGACCCACGCCCTCGCCGGAATCCACCTGAATATTAAGCGAGGCGAGTATGTGTCGATCGCCGGGCCTTCCGGCTGCGGGAAGTCGACGCTGCTGGCGATTCTGGGCCTTCTCGATACGCCCAGCGATGGCTCTTACACGCTGAACTCACAGCCGGTGGCGAACCTGAAAATGCAGGAGCGCGCGCGGATTCGTAATCGCGAGATCGGGTTCATCTTTCAGGCGTTCAATCTGATTGGTGATCTGAATGTTTATGAGAACGTGGAACTGCCGCTGACATATCGCGGGATGCCTTCTTCGGAACGAAAGAAAGCCGTCATGGAGGCTCTTGAAAAAGTCGGCATGTCGCACCGCGTGAAGCACTATCCTTCGCAGCTTTCCGGCGGTCAGCAGCAGCGCGTGGCGGTGGCAAGAGCGCTGGCAGGCAGCCCGTCTGTTCTGCTGGCGGACGAACCGACCGGTAACCTGGATTCGGTGAATGGCGAGGCTGTGATGGGGCTGCTGAAAGATCTGCACCGCAACGGGGCGACGATCGTGATGGTGACGCACGATCCGCGCTATGCAAACTTTGCGGACCATGTAATTCAGATGTTCGATGGACGGATTGTGGAAGAGACCGGCGGAACCCACTAACGGCGATGGAATCGTTCCGCCAAGACATCCGCTACGGTTACCGCACGCTCCTGCGCAGCCCCGGGTTCACGGCGGTGGCCGTGCTGTCGCTCGCGCTCGGCATTGGTGCCAATACGGCTATTTTCAGCTTCATCAACACTGTCCTGCTGCGGAGCCTGCCGGTGCGGCAGCCGGAACAATTACTCCTCTTTGGGGAGGGGCGCGGGCGGGGGATCTATGGCGGAGCGCCGGACGGCCCCATGGAACTATTCGGCTGGGAGCAGTACCAGAATTTTCGCAAGCAAAATCAGGTCTTTGAAGACATTCTTGCCGTCAACAGTGCCGGTCCCCGGTTGTACGTGACATTTTCCGGGGAAACCGGGGCTTCCTCGCCGGAAGCGGTCGAAGCCCACCTGGTGAGCGGGAATTACTTCGACCTGCTGGGCGTGAAGCCAGGTGCGGGAGCTTTCTTTCACGCCAATGCCGATGGCAGCCCCGGAGCGAGCACTTATGTTGTGCTGAACGATGGTTATTGGGAACGCCGTTTCCACCGGTCGCAAGCAGTGATCGGTCAGCCGATCCGCATTGCGGAGCGAGTCTACACAGTGCTGGGCATCGCGCCAGGCGGCTTCTTCGGAACGGTTGTCGGGCAAGCGCCGGACCTGTGGCTGCCGGTCGCCATGCAGGACCAGATGCCCGGCTCCCCGGACCTTCTGAAGCGGCCCATGATGCAGTTCATGCACCTGATCGGGCGGCTGAAGCCGGGTGTAACCGCGCAGCAGGCACAGGCCAACATCAACCTCCTGTACCAGCAGATGCTGCCGGGCGAGGTGGGCCCTTCCGCCACGCCGGAGGAACTGGCGGGCATCCGGCGGGCGAAGATTGGGATGTATCCCGGTGCGAAAGGCATTTCCGCGCTGCGGCGGCGCTATGAAACCCCGCTGCGTGTGCTGATGATTGTGGTGGCACTGGTTTTGCTCATCGCCTGTGCCAATGTGGCGAACCTGCTGCTGGCGCTATCTGCGCGGCGCAGAAAAGAATTTGCCTTGCGCGTGGCCATGGGCGCGGCGAGGGGCCGCGTGATCCGCCAACTGCTCACCGAAAGCCTGCTGCTCTCCGGCGCGGGCGGGCTGCTGGGCATCCTCTTCGCCACCGTGGCCGGCCGCGCACTGGTGCATCTGATCTCCACCGGCCCGCGGGCTTTGCCACTGGACTTCGAACTGGACGGCCAGGTGTTGCTATTCACTGTCGGCGTCTCCGTGCTGACCGGAATTCTCTTCGGCCTGGTGCCGGCGTTGCGCGCGAGCGGCGTGGATCTGAACACTTCTCTGAAAGAAGGCAAGGCCTCCATGGCCTCGCCAGGCAAAGTGAATTTCGGCCGCGTCCTGGTGGCCGGCCAGGTGGCGCTCTCCCTGGGCCTGTTAGTCACGGCGGGCCTGCTGCTGCACAGTTTCTCCAACCTGGTCTCCGTCGAGACCGGCTTTGAGCGCCGCAATGTGTTGCTGTTCAAGCTGGATACCGAAGCCTCGCTCTATGAGAAGGGCCCGAAGCTGACCAATCTGTACCGGCAGATTGAAGAACGCGTGTCAAGGCTGCCGGGCGTAGGTTCGCAGGGTGTCAGTCTGCTTTCTTTCAGCGAAGGCCAGCGCTTCGACAGCTTTGAGGTTCCTGGCGTCACGCTGCCGCCGGACAAGCGGGTTTCGAATATCAACTTCATCAGTCCGGGCTACTTTTCCGTGCTGAAAATTCCTGTCATGCTGGGAAGACCGCTTCGCGTGACGGACACCGCAGCTTCCCGTCTCGTGACCGTGATCAGCGAAACGCTGGCCAGACAGGTCTTCGGCGATCCCGTCAAAGCGCTGGGTCGCACAATTGTGTTCGATGAAGAGAAGCCTGCGGAAATCGTCGGGATTGCACGGGACATCAAATCCAACGCAGTGCTGGAAAAAGATCTGCGGATGGGCTGGTTCTCGGTCTATCAGAGGCCGGATTTTATGCACACTCTGGCGGTACGCGTGACCGGCGACACCGGGAAGGTAGCCACGCTGGTGCGTTCGACCATCCGGGCTGCGGAGCCGAATCTGCCCATCCGCTGGACCACCACCATGTCCGATGCAGTGAGCGATTCGCTGGTTTCCGAGCGGGCCATCGCTCAGTTGTCCGGGTTCTTTGCGATCCTCGCTCTGGCGCTTTCGGCGATCGGCCTCTACGGCACGATTTCGTTTGCGGTGGCGCGACGGACGAGCGAGATCGGCATTCGCATGGCGCTGGGCGCGGAACGGACCGGGGTGGTGGGGATGGTGCTTCGCGACGCGATGCTGCTGACATTGGCGGGGATTGCGGTGGGCCTGCCGCTGGCACTGGTGATCACACGCCAGATGGGATCGATCCTTTATGGTTTGGGATCAATCGATGGCGTTACTGTTGCGGCCTCGGTGATCGCGCTCTCTGTGGTGGCAATGATTGCGGGATACCTGCCTGCACGGCGCGCATCGAAGGTCGATCCGATGGTGGCACTTCGTTATGAGTAACGCGGTATGAGTAAGTAATGCCAATGCCGCTGATCCAGCTCAGGAATTTGGAGCGCTTCTACCAGACCGGGCCCACCCGGACATACGTTCTGCGCCGCATTGATGTGGATATTAACGAGGGCGATTTCATTACGATCATGGGGCCGTCGGGTTCCGGGAAGTCGACTCTGTTGAATGTGATCGGCATGCTGGATGGTGCGTGGACAGGCGAGTACAATCTGCTCGACAACCCGGTGCATAAGCTGAATCAGAGGCAGCGGATTGAACTGAACAAGCGGTACATCGGGTTCGTGTTTCAGAGCTATCATTTGCTGGATGATCTGACGGTGGCGGAGAACCTGGACGTTCCCCTGTCTTACCGCAACGTGAAAAAAACCGAGCGCGCGGCGCTGGTGGCTGATTCGCTGGACCGGTTTCATATTGTGGGTAAGAAAGACTTGTACCCGAGCCAGCTGTCCGGCGGGCAGCAACAACTGGTGGCGATTGCGCGCGCCGTGATTGCGAGCCCGAAGCTGATTCTGGCCGATGAGCCGACCGGAAATCTTCATTCCGCGCAGGGCGAAGAGATCATGCAGCTGTTTAAAAAACTCAACGAAGAGGGCACCACAATTATTCAGGTGACGCACTCTGAGCGCTGTGCTGCTTATAGCAATCGTACGATCAACCTGGCCGACGGATGGCTGGCCTAGCGCGATGGCTGCACCGCGCATTCTAATTGCCGACGACCAGCCGGATGTGCTTGAAGCCCTGCGGTTATTGCTGAAGCCGGAAGGGTTTCTGACGGAGCAGGCAAACTCGCCTTCCGCCGCGCTGGATCTTCTCGAAACCAAAGATTTTGATGGTGCGATTATCGATCTGAACTACGCGCGCGATACGACTTCCGGTGCCGAAGGACTGGAGCTTTTGAGTGCAATTCAGGCGCGCGATTCCCTGCTGCCCGTGATTGTCATGACAGCCTGGGGCAGCGTGGATATTGCGGTGGAAGCGATGCGGCGCGGGGCTCGTGACTTTATCCAGAAGCCCTGGGAAAACGCGCGGGTGCTGGTGATCGTTCGCACGCAGCTGGAGCTTGGTGCTGCGCTGCGCACGGCTCGCAAACTCGAAGCCGAAGACCGCGTTCTTCGCACGGTGGATCGACCGGTGTTCATCGCCGAATCGCCCGCGATGAAGCAGGTGTTGCGGATCATTGGAGACGTTGGCCCGTCGGACGCGAATATTCTGATCACCGGCGAACCCGGGACCGGCAAGGAAGTGGTGGCGCAAACCATCCACGCGGTGTCTCAGCGCAGCGGGCGGCGACTGGTCGCCGTGAATGCGGGTGGCCTCTCTGAAGGTGTTTTTGAAAGCGAACTTTTCGGGCATGTGCGCGGGGCTTTTACAGACGCCAAGGCAGACCGGATCGGGCGCTTTGAGTTGGCCGATGGCGGCACGCTGTTTCTGGATGAAATTGCCAATATCAGCGCGACGCAGCAGGCCCGGTTACTGCGTGTTTTGCAGACCGGAGAACTGGAGCGGGTCGGGTCGTCGCGGACGATCAAAGTGGATGTGCGGGTGCTCTCGGCGACCAATGCCGAGCTGCCTGCGGAAGTGTCGGGAGGCCGGTTCCGGGCCGATCTGCTGTACCGGTTGAACGCCATCGAGATTCATCTGCCGCCATTGCGCGAGCGGCGCGAGGATATCGCTCCACTGGCCAGTTATTTCCTGGCCAACTACGCGATGAAATACCGCAAGCAGGTTCGCGAGTTCGATACTGCGGCCATGCGCGCCATGCTGGAACACGACTGGCCGGGCAACGTTCGCGAGTTGCAGCACGCCATTGAGCGGGCGGTACTGATGGCCCGGAGCGAACGGATTCAGGCCGCCGATTTCGGGCTGCGCGGGGCGCGGACGCCGCAGCGGCTGGAGGAACTGAGCCTTGAGCAGGTGGAAGCTCTGCTGATCCGCAAGGCGATGTCGAAGTACGAAGGCAACGTGAGCAGGACGGCGAATGCCCTGGGGCTGAGCCGCAGTGCGCTCTACCGGCGCCTTGATCGCTATGGCATCGCATAACCGGCCGCGTCGGCTCAACTTCGAGAGCAGGCTCTTCCTGTTGGCGCTGGGCGCTGGTGCGCCGGCGATTGTGGCCACCGTGGCACTGTTGTTTCTGGGTGACTACCCGGGCGGTACACGTGGGGCGCTCCTGCTCATTCTGCTGCTGGCCTGGGTTGGTTTTGCCGCAGCCGTGAAGGAACGCTTCGCCTATTCGATGCGCACGCTCGCCAATCTTCTGGGTGCCCTTCGCGACGGCGATTTTTCTTTCCGTCTGCGCATGGACGATCAGGGCAGCCTGGGCGAAGTTTACTCGCAAATCAATGAAATGGCGGAGACTTTGCACCAGCAGCGCCTGGGAGCAATGGAAGCGACCGCGCTGCTGCAAAAGGTGATCAGCGAAATTGATGTTTCGATCTTTGCGTTCGATGCGCGCGGGTTGCTTCGGCTGATCAATAAATCGGGTGAGCAGTTGATTCAATTGCCGGCGGAACAGGCGATGGGGGAATCGGCGGAACACCTGGGACTGGCGCCGTATCTCATCGGGCCGGTTTCATTAGTTACCCGCGCTGTGTTCCGCGGCGGGGCGGGGCAGTGGAGCGTTCGTCGCGGAGACTTTCGGGAGAGCGGTCAGCCGCACCAGTTGCTGGTGCTCTCTGACATCACAAGACCGTTGCGTGAAGAAGAACTGCATGCGTGGCAGCGGCTTGTCAGAGTGCTGGGCCATGAGATCAACAACTCATTGACACCCGTGAAGTCATTGTCCTCAAGTCTGCTGACGCTCGTGTCAAGGGAAACCTTGCCGGAGGACTGGAAGGATGATGTCCGCTCCGGCCTGAACGTGATTTCGAATCGCTGTGATGCGCTGAATCGCTTCACTGGCGCCTATGCCCGCCTGGCGCGCCTGCCGCAGCCCAGGCCGCGGCCAATGCGGGTGGCGGAATGGATTGATCGTGTGGTTCGGCTGGAACAGCGGCTCAGTATTCGCGTAACTGCAGGGCCCGACATCACCATTCGGGCGGATGCCGATCAGATGGACCAGTTGCTGATCAATATTCTGCGCAATGCGGTGGATGCGTCACTTGAACGAGGGGGGAGCGTGTCTATGGAGTGGCGTGAGGGCTATGCGGGCGTTGAGGTTTTGGTGGATGACGAAGGGCACGGAATTGCGAACCCCGCGAATCTCTTTGTTCCGTTTTTCACCACAAAACCCGGCGGATCGGGCATCGGTTTGTTCCTGAGCCGGCAGATCGCGGAAGCGCACGCCGGAACCGTCACTCTGAAGAACCGTACGCCGGGGCCCGGCTGTCGCGCGAGTATTACCTTGCCCGTTTAACCTGCTGCGGAGGCCGAAGGAATATCTGTGTGACGAAGAACGTCTCGTCCTGTCCCTGCACCACGCCGACTCCGGTATGCGTGAACTCCGGATTCAGCATGTTGGCCTGATGCCCGGGGCTGTACCACCAGAACACAATGGCGAAGTGAACCGGGTCGTCCCAACCCCGCAGGGTAAAAAGGTTCTCACCGCAACGATCCCACGGGATGCCTGCAGCGGTGATCCTGGTGGCCACGGGGCCGCGTTCGGGGTCGTCATGCGCCGGAAATCGCAACTGGTCCTTGCGGTCGCTCTGCTCTCTGGCGCATCCCGCCAGAGCGACTGACCACAGCAGCGGTTCAAACCCGGATGCAACCCGCAATTCATTGGTCCGCAGGAAGATCCGTCTGGCGAAGGTATCTTCTTCCCGCCCCGCGACCAGTTCCTGGCCAGCGACCAGACTGGTGGCCACGCCGCCCACCTGCAGCAAAGCCCTGCGAGTCATGACGCCGGAAATTGGACCGCTATCTTCGGTTTCGTCTGGCCATCGCGCCAGGGAGTCAGCACGATGTTGAGATCAAGTTCCGTCACTTTCTCAAACAGCCTCACAATCAGTTTTTGGAACTTCGGGTTCGGCGCGCCGCTGCGGCCTGGAACAACGTCGAAAACCGCGTGCCGCGGCGAGCGGATCTCAGCAGTAACGTTCCACCCATTCCTGTGCAGTGTGGCGGTCGGCCCGTTCAAGGTAATCTCGGCCTCTGTCATCATGCCCCAGATCACTTCCACGGGCTGATCGCAGCGCAGCGAATCCTGAATCAGAGCGGCCTGTTTCTGTGCCAGGCCGACGCGCCGCGTCCATTGACGAACCTTCGTGCTGGCCCTCGAAAGGTCGATCTGGACCCAGCTCAGATCGGCGGAGAATTCCTGGCGGGTGATGCGCGCTTCAGCCTTGCCGTCCTGATTTTCACCGTCAATCAGGAGTGTGTTGTGGGACTCGGTGCGGATCTCGGTGCCTAAGTCAGACGCCCAGCGGATGTTACCGGCATCGAAGACAAACGTGCCCAGATCGAGATGCGCGTGGCTCGCTTTGTTGTCGCCGCCTTTCACCGCAAGGTAGAGCGCGTTTGGGTCATCCCAGGCGCTGCGGAATGTGGCGACCGAAACGCTCTGAAATACGGCATCAACAGGCGGCGGCGGGGCTTGCGGTGGTCGCGTGTCGCGCTCAAACCAGGCAAGGTCGAAGGCGTCCGGATGGGTGCTCCTCTCCAGTTGCTTCAGTTCATGTACCGCGCTGGACGGGGAGTTGAACCGCTTTGATAGCCAGAACATTTCAGGTGCCATGCCGGGGTCTTCGGGGGAGTCGCCCCAGTTAAATATCCGGTTGGTGGGGCCGGTCGAGTGCACCCGAAATCGCCCGGCCCGGTCAAGCCCGCGCAGCGTGGTCAGCCCGAAGTCTCTCCCCAGCGCCGTATCGAGCGACGCGAGGAAGAATGCGGCATAACGGGCGGCGAACTCGCCGTATTGAGGACCTTCCGGCCAACCCCCATCCGGTCCCCAGGAAGACATGCCGTGGGGGATGGAAATGATTGCGGCGTGGAGCACCTCGGCGGCTTTTTCCGGCGCGTCTTCCGCAATGGCGATGGCGGCCACGCCCATGGCGCTGTTGCAGACCACGTTCCAGTTGAGCCGTTCGCGCGTCCACCAGGTCTGTTTCTGGTAGTACGGCAGGGCCTGGTCAAGGCCTTTGGTGATGAGAGCCTCGCGAACCCAGACCCGCTCCTCGGCTGAGAGCGCGTTATACAGCCAGTCGTAACCGATGGCGACCGCAAAGGTCATCTCGGCGGTTTCAACGAAGCGCCCGGGGTTCCAGTCGCGAAAATTGGCCGCTGCGTTGAGTTCCATGATGGCTCGGCGCAACCAGGGGTCACGCTTTGAAATCCGGTACATCAGGGAGAGTGTGGTGATGCGGTCGATCGCGCGTCGGGTTTGCAGTTGCAGGCGGGGGCCTGCGAATTTGTATTCGACCGGAGGCGTGGAGAGGAGTCGATCGCATTCCTTCTCGAGGTCGGCATAAACGCGCCTGGCAAGCGGATGATCCCTGACCAACAGGCGGATGCGGTCAAGGTCAGAATCGGGCAGGATCAGGCGCGGGTGCGCGGGCCGCAAAGTAGCCAGCGGACTATCGCCTGCGGGCTGCGCCCAGGCCGCAAAGCAGGCGGCCTGGGCAAACAAGGCCCGCCGTGTAATTTCTCCGCTCACCACCCTCAGTTTTGCATAGCGCAACGTGTCAGAATACGGTCGTGATCGAACGCTTACGAAACAGTCCGGGCAAGCCTGCGAAAGCAGTGGTGTTTGATTTCGATGGCACTGTCGCGCTGGTGCGGGCCGGGTGGATGCCGGTGATGCTCGACATGATGATGGATACGCTCGCACCGCTGGGGGACGATCCGGTGGCATTACGTGCCGAGGCTGAGGTTTACGTTGCCCGGCTGACCGGTAAAGATACGGTTTTTCAGATGCGGGCGTTTGCGGATCATGTGCGGGCGCTGGGGGGCGGGGCGCGTTCCGGCGAGTCGTATCGCGATGAGTTCTTCGCCCGGATGGCGGGGCGACAGGCGGAGCGGCTGCGGGCTGTGGAATCGGGGCAGGGTGCTCCGGATGCATTGCTGGTGCCCGGTACGCGTGCTTTGCTGGAGGCGCTGCGGGCAGAGGGGCTGCAGGTTTATCTGGCCAGTGGCACCGCGCATGACGACATTGTGAAGGAATCGCGATTGCTTGATATTGAGCGCTACTTTCACGGGATTTACGGCTCCGCCCCGGGCAGGCTCAACAAGAGCGAATTGCTGGAGCATCTGCTGGATTCCGGCATTCCGGGTGCAGCGATCGCCACCTTCGGCGATGGGCGTGTGGAGATTGAAGTAACCCGAGCCGTGGGTGGCAAGGCAGTGGGGGTTGCGACCGATGAAGGCGAGTGCCTCACTGTCGATGCGAAGAAGCGTGGCTGGCTAATCGATGCGGGGGCGGACTATATTGTGCCGAATCTGTTAGAGACGGCGGTGCTGATGGAAGTGGTGGCTGGTATTCGATGAAGACGCTGGCGATCGACATCGGCGGTACGAAATTCACGGTCGCCGCGTTTGACGGCGAAGCGATGACCCGGCGGGAAAGTTTCGCCACCGACCGCGAGGGCGGTCGCATCGAACTGCTGCGGAGCCTGGAACCCGTCATTCGGGACTGGCACGCGACGGATCGGTTCGACCGCTGTGGCATTGGTTTCGGCGGCCCCGTGAACTGGACTGCACAGATGGTGGCGACCTCCACGCATGTGGGAGGCTGGAGCGATTTCGATTTGCCGGCATGGGTGCGTGAATTGATTGGCGGCGCGCCTGTTGTGATGGATAACGACGCCAACGTCGGGGCCATTGGCGAGTACCGGTTCGGGGCAGGGAAGGGTTGCTCACCCCTGTTTTATATGACGGTTTCCACCGGCATCGGAGGCGGTATTCTGATCGACGGGCAGGTGCTGCGCGGACCCGATTCCTGGGCCGGTGAGATCGGGCATTTGAACGTGCGCCCGGACGGGCCGGATTGCCTCTGCGGGTCCAATGGCTGCCTGGAACGCATGTGTTGCGGGCTCTGGCTGGAGCGGGATTACGGAGCACCAGCCAGCGTTCTGCTGCAGCGCCCGGAGTTTGTGCAGCGCTATGTGGTGGACATGGCCCGTGGCCTGAAGGCCTGCATCATGCTGCTGAACCCGGAACGCATCATAATCGGCGGAGGGTTTAGCAAGGCTGGCGACGAGCTGTTTGTTCCGTTGCGTGAGGAACTGGCGCGCCAGATGCCGCCATGGTCAAGGGCGCGAATGGATGTGCAGCCTGCGGCCCTGGGCGACAACAGCGTCATCTATGGGGCGCTGGGTCTGGCGCTAAATCTCACGTAATTCTTTCGGCGTGGGCGTCAGGATCTCGCAGCCGGTTTCGGTGACGAGCACCGTATCTTCGATGCGGATTCCGCCCCAGCCTTCGATGTAGATGCCTGGTTCCACGGTGATCGCCATGCCGGCCTTCAAAACGCTTTTGTCCTTCTTGCCGATGCGGGGTGGTTCGTGGATTTCGAGGCCCAGCCCGTGGCCTGTGGAGTGGACGAATTCTTTGCCAAGTCCATGCGCTTTCAGGACGTCGCGCGCGGCTTTGTCAACGGCGGCGGTCTTCACGCCGGGGCGAATCGCATCGATGGCCGCGAGTTGCGCTTCCAGCACCGCTTTGTAGGCCTTACGGTACTTCGGTGTGGCCTTGCCCAGATGCACCATGCGGGTCATATCGCTGGCATAGCCCGCCTGGAACGCGCCCATGTCAATCAGGAGCATGCCCGGCGTGATTTTGGCCGCGCCCGGATGAGCGTGTGGCAGCGCGGCGCGTTCACCTGCCGCGACGATGGTATCGAATGCCGGACCTTCCGCACCCAGCTTCCGGCTTTGGTAATCAATTTCGGCCGCGAACTCTGCTTCCGTGATGCCGGTTTTCAGACGCTTCAAGGCGTTTTCAAGCGCCCTCGAGTTGGTGTTCACTGAGGTGCGGATGAGCGCGATTTCGGCTGCATCCTTGACCATGCGAAGTGTTTCAATGGTCCCGGAAAACGGCTTCAGCTCCGTGCGGGAAGGAAGCTGCTTTTTCAGCCCTTCATATTGCGCGTAGCTGAACTGATCGCCTTCGAAACCAAGGCGCGAAACGCCGCGCCGCGCCACGTCTTTGACCACACGCTTCGCCATCGGGCCGGTGGCAATGATAATTTTGCAATCCACCTGCTGTTTCGACTGAACGGTGTAGCGCGGGTCGGTGTACAGAATTGCGTCGGTGCCCCCCCACAGCAGCAACATCGCGTTGCTGCCGGTGAAGCCGGTCAGGTAGCGAATGTTGTGCAGTTTAGTGACGAGGAACGCGTCAGTTTCAGGCGGTAATGTGAGCGGCCGCACTACGGAATCAGCAGCAGCTTGCCTGCTGTGCCGCGGCCTTCCAGATCGCTGTGCGCCTGGTGTGCATCGCCCAGCGCGTAGGTCTTGTGGATGCGCAGTTCCAGTTTGCCCGCGCCAATCCAGCCCAGCACGTCACTGGCCCGCCAGGTCAGTTCGTCGCGCGTCAGGCAGTGGTGCGCAAGGCTGGGGCGGGTGAGGAAGAGCGAGCCCTTCTGGTTGAGCAGGGCAGGGTCGAAGGGAGGCACGGCGCCGCTTGATTGACCAAAGAGCACCATCATGCCGCGCGGCCGAATGATGTCGAGTCCCTTCAGAAAAGTGCTTTGGCCGACGGAATCAAAGACCACATCCACGCCCTTGCCGTCGGTGAATTTTTTCACTTCGGCCACGAAATCCTGGCGCGTGTAAACAATCACTTGGTCGGCGCCCGCCGACTTCGCGATCTCAGCTTTTTCATCAGTGCCCACGGTGCCGTAGACGGTGGCTCCCAGCATCTTCGCCATCTGGACCAGCAGGCGCCCTGCTCCACCCGCAGCCGCGTGCACAAGGCACGTATCGCCCTTCTTCAAAGGAAAAGACGAGTGCGAGAGGTAATGCGCGGTCATCCCCTGCAGCATTGCGGCGGCGGCCGTCGGATAGTCAACGGTGTCAGGCAGTTTCACAAGCGAGGCGACGGGCACGGAGACGTATTCGGCGTAGGAGCCGCGGAACATGCCCCATGCAACGCGGTCGCCCACCTGGAACCCGGTTACATCCGGCCCGATTGCTTCGATGACGCCTGCGCCTTCATTGCCCGGCGTGAACGGCAGGTCGGCTTTGTAGAGGCCAATGCGGAAGTAGACGTCGATGAAATTGACGCCCGCCGCGCCCACTTTCACGAGAGCCTGTTTGGGGCCGGGCACGGGAATGGGCGCGTCCACCAGCTGCATCACTTCGGGACCACCGGTTTGCGAGATCTGAATGAGTTTCATGATTTTAAAGAGAGACGAAGCCGGCGCATCGCGTGCACCGTGAATGCATACAGTAACAAATAGAGTACGGCGAACGGGAAGGCCATCAGGCGCGCGATGGTTCGGATGGCTCCGGCGCCTTCCATGCCCATGCGGACGAGCGCGAATTCCCGCAGCGTAGCCGCATTTTCGCGATGGAACCAGAAGTAGTCGCCGTTTTCA
Source organism: Bryobacterales bacterium (assembly GCA_038319515.1). GTDB lineage: Bacteria > Acidobacteriota > Terriglobia > Bryobacterales > Bryobacteraceae > BOG-234. Next base: position 9,356 of record JBBQDH010000004.1, on the reverse strand, counting down.
TTGACGATGAAGAGTTTGGCGGAGATGCTTGACGCGATCATCCATTTCCACTTCGTCATGATCGATTCGGCGGAGCAAATCATGCCGACGAAGGCGTAGTCGCGCGCTCTTATTTCCCTGACCAGTTCGCGCCGCTTTTCGGGCGTGCCGTAGTCGTTTACGCGGAAGACGCGCGTGCTTTCCGGCATGCCCTGCGGCAGGCCGCCATAGCAGGTCACCAGGTCCATTTCATAGGCGGAGGCCCAATCGGACCGGAGCAACGGTATCACGCCTTCCGCCAGAGTCCGGGAACCGCTTTCAATCAGCAGAATCCGGGTTCCCCCGGGCGCGCGGCCACTGAGGAAATAGCGAATCAACGGGCCTTTTCTCCCAGTTGCTTCAGCGCGGCTCTGGCCGGTTCCAGTGAAGAGTCGAGTCCGAGCGCCGCCCTTAGTTCTTTGGTCGCTTCGTCCCTGTTTCCCAGCCGGGCAAGCGCGGTGCCGAGGAGCATGCGCGCGGCAGCTTCACCTGGCTGATTCCCTTCAATAGGCTGGCTCAGGTACTTGCGGAGGTAGGCCGCTGCGTTGTCGTACTGTTCACCGCGTTCCACTGATGCTTCTGCCAGGGCGAAGTAGGGCACAAGGTTTTCACCGTCGATGGACTCGGCAATTTCCGCGATGTGTTGGGCCTCGGTCCAGCAGCCGCACATCGAATACACGCGGGCCAGCAAGGCCCAGGCGTCGGCGCGCGTGGGGTCGGAGTGCACCGCCTGGCAGGCCCAGCGTTCTGCTTTCGCCTGGTCGGGCTTCACGCGGATATAGTACATAGCCAGGTTCCAGACGGTATCGAAAAGCAGCGGGTTATCGGCGATGGAAAGCTTGTAGAACAACTCGGCCTTGTCGTGTTCCTTCATCTCGATCGCGAGCCTGCCCTGGTAATAGTGGCCGAGGTCGGGCACAGCCAGGGCGAGTTGTTGCCCGATCTGCTGCGCCTTCGCCTTATCGCCGCCCAACATGCCCGGGGCCGCATAGTAGAACATCATCAGGCCCCACTGCGTGTCGCTGTTCTTCGCGTCCAGCGCAGCGGCCGCATCGAGTTCCTGCCTGGCCCTGCTTACATAGCCGAGCTTTCGGAACACATTGGCTTTTTCGGCCAGACGCCCCGCCACCGCCGCAACCTGTACGTGATAAGCCGCGTTCGCAGGGTTTATCGCCAGTGCGGCTTCGGCCAGGGCCATCGCGTCATCAAGCCGGCCCAGCGCCGCTTTGGCGCGGGAGAGCATCCAGGCTGCCTGCCCGTCCTCCGGCCGCTCCTTCACCAAAGGCTGCAGAATCTGCTCCACGCGCAGGTAGTGCCCCGCTTCCAGCATCTGCGCGGGCGTCAGACGCAGCAGTGCGTCGGGCGCGATATCCGGCAACCGGCACTGGCCGAATAACGGGAGCGCGAGGGCGAAACCGGCAATCAGCAGTTGTATACGCACTGCTCTCAGAGTTACCACATTGTTAGACTTCGTGAATGCGCACGATTGTATGGGCCTTGTTGCTGACCAGCAGCCTGGCCGGTCAAAGGGTCCTTCAAACGGACGACCTGAACAAGTTGCAGACTGTGGGAGCGCCACAGGTTTCGCCCGACGGGAAGTGGGTTCTCTACACCGTTGGCGGCGTGGATAAGGCCGGCGACAAACGCGATTCGCATATCTGGATGGTGAGCTGGGACGGCTCTGCGAAGCTGCAGATGACCAACGGCTCCGATGGCGAGAGCGCGCCAAAGTGGAGCCCGGACGGACTCTACATTTCGTTCCTGTCTTCGCGCCCCGGCAAGGCTAAGGGGACACAGTTGTGGCTGCTGGACCGGCGCGGCGGTGAAGCCGTGCAGATGACGGAGCTGAAGGAAACAATTTCCGATTACCAGTGGTCCCCCGATGCGAAGCGTCTGGCGATGGTGCTGAAGGAAAAGGACGAGCCGGAACCGGAAACACCGAAGCCGGGGGCCACGCCTGCGCCCGTGACGCCGAAGCCCATCGTGCTGGATCGTTATCACTTCAAGCAGGATATTCAGGGTTACCTGAGTGGCACGGCGCGTTCACGCATTCACCTGTTCGATATCGCGGCGAAGAAAGCAGAGCCCCTGACTCCCGATATGCAGTTTGATGAGCAGGGCCCCGCGTGGTCTCCCGATGGCACGAAGATCGCGTTTGTCAGCAATCGGCAGGGGGAATGGGATCGTTCGCCGAACACCGATGTATGGGTTGCCAATGCCACCCCAAAGTCTGCTCCAAAGCGCCTGACGAACTTCGTGGGTCCGGATGGCGGGCGCCTCGCCTGGAGCCCCGACAGCAAGCTGATCGCCTACACACAGGGCAGTGAGCCGAAGCTGAGCGCTTACAACCTGAATAAGCTGGCCGTGGTGCCGGTGGATGGTGGCGAGCCGCGATTGTTGACTGAGAAGCTGGATCGCGGCGTGAGCGCGCCGGAGTTTACCGACGACGGCAAGGCTGTTGTGTTCCTGGTGGCGGATGACCGGAGCGAGTATCCGGCGCGTGTGAACGTCACGGGCGGGGCCATTGAAAAGTTGCTGGCGCCGGGCCGCGTCGTGTCGGCGCAGTCGCGCGCGGCGGGCCACACGGCGGTGCTCAGCACCTCTGATCAGACTTCGCCTGAAGTGTTTGCCATGGAGGGCGGGAGCCTGCGCAAGCTGACCGGCCACAACGATGCGCTGTTTGCGGAACTCAAGCTGGGCGCGGTGGAAGAGATCGGTTTCAAAAGCAAAGACGGCGCGGATATTCACGGGCTGCTGATCAAACCGCCGGACTTCACGGCGGGCATGAAGTACCCGATGCTGCTCCGTATTCACGGGGGTCCGAACGGTCAGGATGCACACCAGTTCTTCTTCGAGAATCAGTTTCTCGCCGCGCATGGTTACGTGGTGATGGAGGTGAACTATCGTGGCAGTTCCGGTCGCGGGCAGGAGTTCCAGAAGGCTATTTTCGCCGACTGGGGCCATCTGGAAGTGCAGGACTTGCTGGCCGGCGTGGAGCACGTCGTGAAGATGGGTTTTGTGGATCCGGATCGTCTGGGAATTGGCGGCTGGAGCTATGGCGGCATTCTGACCGACTACACAATCGCCAGTGATAGCCGTTTCAAAGCGGCGATCAGCGGCGCGGGCAGCGCGAATCAGATCACCATGTACGGCATCGATCAGTACACGTTTCAATACGACAACGAAATCGGGGCTCCCTGGGTGAATCCGCAACGCTGGATCGACATTTCGTATCCGTTCTTCCACGCCGACCGGATCCACACACCGACACTTTTCATGGGCGGCGAGAAGGATTTCAACGTGCCGATTCAGGGCGGAGAGCAGATGTATCAGGCGTTGCAGTCGCTAAAGGTCCCGACCCAGATGGTGGTTTATCCTGGCCAGTTCCACGGCTTCACGCGACCAAGCTTTCTGCGTGATCGCCTGGACCGATACGTTGCCTGGTACGACAGGTGGCTGAAGCCGGCGGCGAGCCTGAAGGCCGACTGACGTTCGTTATTTCTTCAGGAATTCAGCAACCGTGAGGGCCCGCGGAGTCATGCGGGCCTCGCGGACCGCGCCTTTGAAGTAATTTACTTTGTTGATTCGTACGCCGATTGAAGTGCGGCCCGCTTTCTGCGGATCGAGCTTCAGATCGGCTTTTCCTTCCAGAACGCCGTCGACATAATTGCGAAACTCTTTGCCGTCATAGACCGCCGCCGCGTGATACCACTCACCTGCCGGATGCAGTTTCCTGCGGTCCATCAGAGCCTGCCGCCCGGCCCCGCCCTCCGCGTAACTATCGAGGCACCATTCGTTGCCTGTCAGGCGGATTTCGAACAGCATGCGGTTTTCCGTACCGTTCTCGCTGAGGTGGAAGAAGCGCTGTTCGGGCGAGCCGCCGACGTCGGGCCGAAAGATCACTTCCCAGGTCCAGGTCTCCGCTCCGGCAAGGGGGTGAACATCCAGAAACAGGGCGTCATCCACGCCGTTAAACTCGACAGCTTTGCCTTTGGGCGTGTTGATGATGCGCGGGTGGCCCAGTATGGTGGTGGCATGGCCGCCGATCTTCTTCGTGCTGTCAAACCGCCAGGTTTTCTGTGGCGGGATGGCAGCGGTGATGCCGAAACACAGGATGGAGGCAGCGATGAGGACTCGGCGGGCGTTCATTGCCGATACTTTATACCCTGTCTGTTCCTGCCGGGCAGAGTGAACGGAAGTACTGGCACTGCCTGCAATGCCCGCCTTCGTTCAGGCCGAATTGCAGGCTGTTCTGGGCCACGCGGAGCTGCGCAATCAGATTGCGTGCATGCTTCACGGTCTCGGGATCGAGCGGCACTTCTGCCACAATATCGGGGCGCAAAAAGTGCAGGTACGCCTTCGCCGGTTTCACTCCAAAGGCGCGTTCGATGGCCAATGCGTAAATCGCAAGCTGCGGGGCGTAGTCTTCCGGACGTACCGGCGGCGCGTCGGTTTTGTAATCGACCAGGAAGATCTCTTCGTCCTCTTCGAACCAAAGATCGATGGACCCACGCACCAGCGTTCCATCCAGATCGGCAATGAAATCCCATTCGCGCGCGACGTGCGGCGCTCCGGCGGCGCGTTGCCCCAGGGCACTGCGCGTGAAGACTTCCGCAAGAGCCAGGGCTTCGGTGGGATACTCGCCCGGTTTCCCGGAAAGCACCTCGTGAACAACCGAACCCAATTCGGAGGCGGACAGGCCGTCGTCTTCCTCGCGCGGTGCCGCTTCCGAGTCGAATCTGGCAGGCCTGCCAGTAGACCAGCCCAGATAGCGCTGGATGTAATACTTGCGAGGGCAATGCGCGAAGAGGGCGAGCGATGTCACGTTGACCGCCGTATCGTGCTGGTCCTGCACAACAGGGCGGGGAAGGATCGGCACCTCCTGCGGACTCCGTTCGTCCGCGGTCAGCCGGGGTGGATCCGTTTCATTCATCACCACCCTGGCGCCGAAGTGTTCGTCGAGCGTTTTCGCCCAGCCGCCGGGTTTTTGGCGACCGGCGGAGTACGACAGAATCAGATGCTCCTCAGCACGGGTCATCGCGACATAGAGCAGTCGTGACATCTCTTCTTTCTCGCGCTGCTTCAGATTTTCACTGTTGGCCAGCGCCCAGGAGTCTTTCAGTCCGTCATCACTGAACGGGTCTTTCCACTTGATGCCGAGGCCGACCTCCGCAGTGAATGTCACGGCAGCGGAACTGCGTTGGGTGCCTTTGTCCATGGCCGCGATGATGGTGATGGGGAACTCCAGACCTTTCGCGGCGTGGGCGGTCATCACCTGCACGCAGTTCCCCTGGTCATCGTCCGAGAGTTCAGATTCCGTGCTGACCGCGCCTTCCATGCTTTCGAGTTCCCGCAGGAATTCCAGCAGAGACCGTTCGCCGCCACGTGTCCGCGCCAGATGCAAAAAGGCCTCAATGTTGTCGCCCTTCACGGTGCCCGGAATCCATTGAAGGCCGCAATCGGACAGCGCGCGGCTCAGCAGGACATCCAGCGGAATGATCTGCACGCCGGATCGCCAGCGGCGCAGGTTGGCATTGAAGCGTTCCAGCCTTTCGCTGTCTGCAGGGGCGAACCCTGTCAGAGGTGTCTTCAGACCACCCGCCACGGAATTGCCGTTGACGCGGAGACGCAGCAGGGCTTCGTCGCTGAGCCCCACCAGGACCGAGCGAAGCAGTGTTCCGAGCGACACGCCGTCACGCGGGTTGGCCATGGTTCGCAGCAGCGCCGTGATGTCGTGCCCTTCACGGGAAAGCAGAAATGACTGGCGGCGCCCGCAGACATAGGGAATCTTCGCGTCGTCGAATTCTTTCAGGATCGGTGTCATGGAGTCGCCGTTGCGGCAGAGTACGGCGAAGTGGCGAAAGTCAGCCGGGCCGCGTTTGAGCTGCAATTCGCCGCGCAGGGTCAGCACGCGATGTGCGATCCAGCGGGCTTCGCGCAGGCAGGCTTGGTCTTTGTCTTCGTGCACGGCGCGCATCACTTCGATGGAGGGGAACACCTTCTCCGCAAAGTCCGCACCGGCGATCAGCTCACGGGATTCAATGCCTTCCGCGTCATTCAGCAGCGTCTCCACGCAACTCAGGATTTCCCCCCGGCTGCGGAAGTTGTGCAGCAGTTCGGTGGACTGCTTCTGCGCTTCTTCCACTTCCCGGCGGTAACGATGGAAGATATCGGGCTGGGCATGGCGGAAGCCGTAGATCGACTGGTTCACGTCACCGACCGCGAAAAAAACGTCGTCGCTGCGGATCAGGCGAATCAGTTCGGCCTGCTGCTCGTTGATGTCCTGGAACTCGTCAAGCATGATCTGCCGGAACTGCGCGCGGACACGGTCGCGGATGATGCTGTCACGGCGCAGGAGTTCGATGCTGCGACGTTCCAGGTCATTGAAGTCGAGCGCGCCGGCGGCCCGTTTGCGCTCGTTGTAGAGCGTGTCGAAGTGGGCGAGGACGTCGAAGATGATGGCCCGAAAAGGCGCTGTTGACGTGTCGGTTGCGGAGGCCACCAGACGCGGCAGGCTTTCCTTGTACTCCTTCATTTCGGCTTTTACAGAATCAGCCACCCGGCCCATGTGGAGCGGGCAGGCTTTGATGACCGTCAGGAATTCGCGCAGCCCCAGCTGGTCAGCATTGGAAAGGGTCTGCGCCCATTCGAGCAGGTCGTCATGTTGACGCCTGCGCGCTTCAGTCAGTTGCACGCGCGGGGGCCACAGGTTGAGCAGGCGCCGCAACTGAAACGCCGCGTCCGCAGCTGTCATGGGGGCGAAAGCGCTCTGCATGGCCCGAACATCCTCAACCGTTTTTCCGGCAGAGCGGATAGCGTCGTACGCGCTCTTCAGGTCGCCGGTGATCCAGGGTGTCTGCAGTGTCTCAATCAGCGCCAGCGCGTCTTCGCGGTGTTCCGCCACCAGGGTATCGAGCGCACTGTTCAGGCAGTCGAACTGCATGTCGTCGGACTCGCGGGCATCCAGCACTACAAAGCGTGGGTCAATCCCCGCGGCAATCGCATTCTCTTTGAGGAAGCGCGCGCAGAATCCGTGGATGGTGGAAACCCACGCTGCTTCCAGTTCACGCAGCCGCAGCGGATCATGTGTGAATTTCTCCGCCAGTTTTGCCTTCATATTGGCGGCGGCTTTTTCGGTGAAGGTGATGGCCAGGATCTCACGGACATTGAACTGATGGCCTTCGATCAGACGTCGAAACCGCTCCACCAGCACGGTGGTCTTACCGGATCCGGGACCCGCCACCACGCACGCATCCATGGCCCGGTATTCGATTGCCTGCAACTGCGCTTCGGTGAACTGAGGACTACTCAAGCAATAACCTTTCCATTCGGAGCTGACAGGCGGAACTTTTTGCGAAGTTCATCAAAGTTATAGTTCACTTTGCTGTACCAGTGAACTGTGATGCTAAGGCGGCAGTGTCGAAAGCTCTCGGGCTTTTGAAACCAACGGTTGCACCTCGACACCCCTGAACTGTTTTGGTGTTTCGGAACGGGCTCTTAGTCATTCCGGACTCCCGCAATCATCACCAGCGCTTCGCGTTCTTCCACATGGCAGGCATGCTGAAAATCGCACCACTGGCAGTTTTCCGGTTCCGCCGGATCGGCTTGCACCGCGCCGCTGAGGAAGCTGCTCAGTCGCTCTACGGCGCGCTCTTTCGCGTCTTCAATCCAGTTGGGCGGAATGGGCTTTAACTCAAGGTCAGCGCCTGGCACCTCGCCCCATCCGAATCGCTTGTCGTCACGCACCGCCAGATACATCATTGCGATGGTGTTCAGCTGCAGTTGCTCACGCACCGCAAGCGCGTAGAGCGGGCCCTGCAGCTTCACCTGGCTTTCCACCATCTGCTCCACGCGGGCGGTCTTGCCGCCTTTGTAATCGAGGATGATGCAGTCGGTATCGGACATGCGGTCGATACGGTCCACGCGGCAGTTCACCTTGATGCCGCCAGGAAAGTCCATGGTGAGTTCCACTTCGGCTTGTGAAGAAACCGGCGTCCATTGCTCCGTGGCATTTACCTTGCGGGCGATCGCGCGATAGTTGATGCGCTCCACTTCGAGGCGGTAACCGGGGGGCAGATGCTTCTCGTTCACCATTTTCAGGAAGGCCTCTTCAAAGAGGTCAACGAAATCGCCCTGGCGGTTCTGGTTCAGCCAGGCCTCCAGCGCTCCATGCATGATGAGCCCGAGCGTCTTCGGCTGCAGGCGTTCCTGAGGGCGCTCCGGGCGGGGCTTCAGGCCGAGTGAGCGGCTTGCGAAGAACTTGAAACGACATTGCAGCAGGTCTTCGAGCGACGTGAGCCCGATGCGTTGATGTACCTCGCCGAGCGCTGTTTGCAGATCTTTCGAATCGATCCGCCCCGCAAGCCCCACGGTTTCGGTAGTGATGGGCGGCGTGGACTGACAGGCTTTGGCATTGCTGAATTCGAACGCGTCCAGAAATCGCGAGCGCTGGGCACTGCGGCCTCCGATGTCGTGATCGGCGCAGGTGAGAATCAGAGAATCCTGGGCTCGCGTTCGCAGCGCTTCCCAGAGCACTTCTTCATCCCGATCCTGATCGGAACCCTTACGCAACAGCGGCAGTCCGTTCTTTCTGAGCGCTTCGATATCGGCGTCAGGGAACAGGAGGTTTTGAGGATGCCGACGCGGGAACTCCCGATCCGTCATGCCGCAAACAAAGAGCGCGGCGACATCCCACTGGCGCGCTTCCTGCACGTTCATCACATGAACAACGTCGCGGCGTTCGTCGGCCACGTGCAGTGAGGCTGCCTCCACGGCTTCCCGGGCCACTTGCCAGAAGGCCTCCAGCGTGATGGCCTGTTCCGCATCGGGCCAGAACGCGACCGAGTCTGAGACGGCGTGGGTCCATGCTCCCAGTGCAGCGGAGTGGCTTCGGGCGGCATCGAGAGTTTGGTGGTCCGCCGCCGGATCCAGTATCCCGGGCCGGTAAAGCCGTTCGGCCATTTGTTCAAAATGCAGCGCCCAGCTGGCCGGCGTGGCGAGTTGTGTGAGCCAGGCATCCAGCGACATGCAGGGGCTGATCCGTTTCGCGAAGTCTTCCTCGGCGTGGGACAGCAGTTCGCCGCCGCCCGTGCCCGGCATTGCTTCGCGCACCTTGAAATCGAAGCGGTCGAAGGCGGAGCTGCTGCCCCAGCCCGGATGCGCACGGAGTGTTTCGAGTGCCTCGCTGAATTCCCAGCCTTTCAGGACGCAGTCGATGAGGCCGCCGAGGAATATCGCGGCCTGGTGCCGGCGCAGGGGCGTGGAGAAATAGAAGCGTGCCGGGATGCCGAAGCGTTCCAGGGTTCCCTGCAATAACGGCACGTACGAAGCCATGTCAC
>JBBQDH010000003.1:0-68217 GCA_038319515.1 Bryobacterales bacterium | reverse complement strand
GTGGAAGCAACGAACATCGTGGTGACAGGTAATACCGCGCAGGGCTTCGCCTATGGGGGCCTGTTTCTGATCGGCACCAGGAACCGCGTGGAGAATAATCGCCTGCTCGATGTGAATCGCGCCCGTTGCGGTACCGCGCCGCTGACTGCCCGCTGCAACTATGCCGTGGCTGAACAGCCGGACCTGCTGAAGAGCGGAATTTATCTTGCGGCGAATGGCGGCCGGCCGACGACGACCAAAGGCAATATTGTGCGCGGCAATATCGTGACCGGCTTCGGTATCAAGGCCCACTGCATCGCCGCGGACCACGCCGTGTCGCTCACCGAAAACAGTATTTCCGGCAATTCCTGCGATGACGTTCCGGTCAGACCTTGATCCCGGCCTTGCGCATGGCATTTTGCGTCGCCGCCAGCGCCAGTTTCGCGCCCTCGCCGTTCCACATTTCGCGCGGGAATCGCCCCAGCGGCTCGGGGCTGACAGCGCCTTCATAGCCAATGGTTTTCAGAGCGCCGAAGAAGCCGGTCAGATCGGTGATGCCTTCGCCCGGCAGCACCCTCTGGTCGTCCTTCACTTCCTCCGGAATCTGGCTTTTCGCATCAGAAACATGGACGGACGTGATGCGCGATTTGCCTGCCGCCACAATGTCCGCAGGCGTCGCGCCCGCGTGATACCAGTGCCAGGAATCCAGCATCACGCCGATATTCGGTCCGCAGTCTTTCACGAACTCAAGCGTCTCATCCATCCGCCAGATGAACTCATAAGGCTGCCGCTTACGGAACGAAGCAAGCCCTACAAACTTCACGCCAAAGTTGATATTCATGGGCCGCAGCATTTCCGAAACAGCCTGCAGGCGGGTCTGAAATATCTTCCGCTGCTCTGTTTTCGGCAAGTCGCTGGATGGCATGATCACGCCGTACATGGATCGGCACCCGATAACGTCCATGAACGCCGCGCACTCGGCCACACGTTTCAAGTTCGTCTGAAACGCGGCTTCGTCCTTGCCGAACAGGCCCGGAAGCTGCGACGCGAGGCCAGGCTTCAGCTTCAGTTCCGCCAGCATTGATTTCACCGCAACGGCATCCATCTTCATCGCATTGCCGAGCGTCACGTCCACTCCGCCATAGCCCGTCGCTGCTGCCAGGCGCACAAAATCGCCATAATCCATTACGCGGGCCGGGCCGTACGCGGACCCCGGCTGCCCTCCGGTGAAGGAATTATTGAACGCGAGGAACATGCCGGAATCCGCAGCCCGCGCAAGGCCCGCGGCAGCCCCGGATGCAGCCAGGAAAGCCCTTCGGCTGATCACTAAAGTTCCTTCAGCCGGAAGTTCCGGTATTCCACCTTCATCGGCGGCCCCACATGCACCTGCACTCCGATCAGCCCTGCCATCATGCGGCCCGGCATGTCCATGCTTCCCTGCTTGTCGTCATCAATCACCACGCACATTACATGACCATTCAGCACGTGGACCAGGGTGTTGCCGCGAATGATCAGGTGGTAGGAATTCCAGTCGGCGGTGATGACGGATTCCAGCTGTTTCGGGTCGCCGACAGAGCCCAGAATAATCGGCTTCCGGCCGCCCGTCACATGCGTCATCTGTCCGCGCGTGGCCAGGAACAAACGGCCCTTTTCCTCATAGTTCTGGCCAGTATAGACGTTCTTGCCGTCGATATCAGCCTGGTAACCGCGCATTGCGAATTTGTTCGAAGGCGTCACCAGATCCGGCACCACAATGCTGCGATAGTTGATGCCGCTGTTTCCCCCCGCTGTCATTCGATAATCGACCTTCAGTTCAAAGTCTTTCGGACTGCCGCCGCGCCAGATGATGAACGTATTGCTCTTGACCACCGTCTGCGGCGTGATCTCCCCCACCAGCGCGCCGGCTTCCCAGCGCCAGTACCTGGGATCGCCGTCCCAGCCGTCCAGATTCTTGCCATTGAAAAGCGGCTTAAATCCGCCCTCGTCGCCGGTCAGTGCCTCCGGTCGATCACTCTGTTTGGGCTTGTAAGGTTCGCCCGTCTGCTGCGCGGCCAGCGGAAGACAGGCCGCGGACAGCAGCGAGGTGAGAAGTGTACGACGATCCGTCGAATGAGTGCTCATGCCCGTATACGTTATCATTGCCGCTTGGGAGTCGAATCCGCAGCCAGAAACCCGGAGTTCCAGCGTCTGATCCGTTTGCAAACGGAGGCCTTCGCGAAGAGCACCCTTTATCACAGTCTGGAATTGCCGGATGGCACTGTGATCCCTGGCATTATCCCCATCGCGAACCTCAAAGCCCGCCTTGCTGCCTATCCGCTTCCGGAAGATCTGCGTGGCAAACGCGTGCTCGATATCGGCGCCGCCTCCGGCTGGAACAGCTTTGAATGTGAGAGGCGCGGCGCGGAAGTCGTGGCCTTCGATTATGTCGAATACGAAGAGCTCACCGCAGTGAAGCGGCTTCGCGAATCGAAGATTGAATACGCGATTGCCGATATCGAGGAGCTCACGCCGGAGCGCTTCGGTTTCTTCGACTACGTACTGTTTTTCGGAGTCTTCTACCATCTGCGGCACCCGCTCTATGCGATGGAGAACGTCTGTTCAGTCACGCGCGGCCAGGCGTTCATCGAGTCCTACGTCATCGACGATAAGCCCGACCCGGAACGCTGCTTCATGGAGTTCTACGAGACCGATGAATTGGGTGGACAGATCGACAACTGGTGCGGACCAACGACAGCATGTCTGATGGCGATGGCGCGTTCCGCCGGGTTCCCGCGAGTAGATTTCAAATACGTCGATTCAAGGCGCGGCGGCTTGGTGGCGCATCGTACGTGGGAGTCAATAACGCCGTTACCGGGTGCGACTCCGCCCTTCCTTTGCTCCGCGGTCAACAACCGCCACAACGACATCATTTTCCAGCCGCGCAAAGACGAATACGTGGTGCTGGCCTTCCTTTATGACGGGCACCTCACGAAGGATGACGTCCTGGTTGAGGTTGACCGCTACGGCGTCCCTGCGCTGATCCTGGTGCACCACGATGCCGGCTACTGGCAGGTGAACTGCAAAGTTCCGCCCGGCATTTCGCCAGGCGATCATGAGGTTCGTGTTGGAACGAAAGCCGCTGGTTTTAGTGAGCCTGTTCGCATCCGAATGCTGCCCCTGGGGGCCGAGCGCCGCTACGGCCAAACCGCTTTTCTGGAAGGTGTCCTGGAAGTCGATCCGCCCGTTGTCGTGCGCGTGGAAAACACCATGGATCAGTCCACAACGTTTCGGGGCTACCGCAACGAAACCCTGGCCTGCCGCTTCACGCATACCGATGAAACGCCGGACCTCTCGAAAGTGCAGTTGAGCATCGGCGGCAACCCATACCCGCTCCTGTCGGTCGAACGCCCCGAACCCGGCATGTGGCAGATCAACGCCAGGCTGCGCGGCCTCCCGCGTGGCGAACACAACCTGCGGATCAGAACTGCCCGCAGTGGCTATTCCGCAGCCTTCGCCATATTCATTGACCCCGTGTTTGAACTATAGAATCCCGGTTGACTCGACGCCATGAAGGCGCTATCCTCAATACAGGACCAAAAGTGTCCTGATTCATTTTGCTCAAGCTTACCAAGAAAGCAGACTACGGTCTGATCGCCCTTCGCCACCTGGCTTCCCAGCCCGGCGCGACCGCCAGCACGAAGGATATCGCGGACGCTTATGGTCTGCCGGTGCCGCTGCTGGCGAAGGTGCTGCAGATGCTGACGAAGGCAAAAATTCTCCAGTCGGTCGCGGGCACGCACGGGGGCTATAAGCTCGCCCGTGAAGCACGCCGCATCAGCGCCCTCGAAGTAGTTCGGGCGATTGACGGACCAGTGATCCTGACGCATTGTTTCACCGAACACGGTACCTGCGATCAGTCCGATAACTGTACCGTCCGCGAGCCGCTGCGTAAGGTGCACGAAGCGATTCTGGCACTGCTCCACAACTTCACCATCGCGGATCTTGCTTCGGATTCGGAAGATGCCGCCCCGATTGTAAAACTCACACAGTTACAGGTTCCTTTGCGCCTGCCGGAATTGAATCCGGAGCGCCCGCCTGCACATCACGTTCTTTAAGGACAGTTTAGGCAACAAAATGAAAACGCCCATCTACCTCGACAATCACGCGACAACCCGCATGGACCCCCGTGTTCTGGATGCCATGCTGCCCTATTTCACTGAGTTCTTCGGCAACTCAGCCAGCCGCAATCATGAATTTGGCTGGGTAGCAGAACAGGCCGTAGACAAAGCGCGCAAACAGATTGCGGATCTGATCGGCGCCTCTTCGAAAGAAATTATTTTCACCAGTGGGGCGACGGAATCGAACAATCTCGCCATCAAAGGCGTCGCCGAGATGTATGCCGAAAAAGGCAACCACATCATCACGGCGGCCACCGAGCACAAAGCGGTTCTCGATACCTGCAAGAAGCTCGAAAAGAGCGGCTATCGCGTAACCTACCTGCCGCTGAAAGGCGACGGGCTGATCGATCTGGAAATGCTGAAGGAATCGTTTACCGACAAGACGATTCTGGTCTCCATCATGTATGCGAACAACGAAATCGGTGTGATCCAGCCGATTGCGGAAATCGGCAAAATGTGCCGGGAACGCGGCGTTCTTTTCCATACGGATGGCGTGCAGGCCGTTGGCAAGGTTCCGGTAAACGTGAATACCGACAACATCGATATCATGTCGATTACCGCGCACAAGTTTTACGGGCCGAAGGGCGTGGGCGCGCTGTATGTGCGCCGCAAGGCCCCGCGTGTTCAGATTACGGCGCAGATGGATGGCGGCGGGCACGAACGCGGCATGCGTTCCGGCACGCTGAACGTTCCGGGCATTGTTGGTATGGGCGAAGCCTGCGCGATTGCGCAGCGCGATATGCCGGTGGAAATGGCGCGCCTGCGTGTGCTGCGTGACCGGCTGAAAGCCAAGCTGGAAGCCGGGCTCGACGAAGTGTTCATCAATGGGTCCATGGAACATCGTCTGCCGCACAACCTCAACATGAGCTTTCTCTATGTGGAAGGCGAGTCGCTGCTGATGGGCATCAACGATGTGGCGGTTTCGAGTGGTTCCGCCTGTACTTCGGCCACACTGGAACCGAGCTATGTGTTGAAGGCCCTGGGCCTTGGCGACGATCTGGCGCACTCGTCCATTCGTTTTGGTATCGGGCGGTTTAACACTGAAGAAGAGATCGATTACGTGGCCGGCAAGCTGGTCGAAGTAGTGACCAAACTGCGTGAACTTTCGCCACTCTACGAGATGGCGAAAGAAGGGATCGATCTAAGCACTGTCCAGTGGGCCGCACACTAAGTCCGCACACTAACTAGACTTCCGAGGAGAGATTAAAATGGCATATTCCGATAAAGTACTCGATCACTACAACAACCCGCGCAACGTCGGCTCTCTCGATAAGAGTTCGTCCAGCGTTGGCACCGGCATGGTGGGCGCGCCGGAATGCGGCGACGTCATGAAGCTGCAAATTAAGGTCAACGACCAAAGCGGCATCATCGAAGATGCCAAGTTCAAGACTTTCGGCTGCGGCAGCGCGATCGCCAGTTCTTCGCTCGCCACCGAATGGCTGAAGGGCAAAACTGTCGACGAAGCACTGCAGATCAAGAACACTGACATCGTGAACGAACTCGCGCTGCCTCCCGTAAAGATCCACTGCTCGGTGCTGGCGGAAGACGCCATCAAGGCTGCGATTTCCGACTATCGCAACAAGCAGGGCGCGAAGGCGCCGGTGTCTGCCGGACAGATGGTCGCGGAACAGACGGTCGCGTAAATGTCCGAAGTCGCAACATTGCCGGAAGTCACACTACCGGAAGTCGGGACGGTGGCGGTCAATAAAGACCTCACCGTCACGCCCAAGGCAATTCACAAAATCCGCACCACGTTCCAGAAAATGGGCGTGGAGGGCGGGTTGCGTCTGGGCGTGCTCGGCGGCGGTTGCTCCGGCCTCAGCTATCAGTTCAAATTCGATACGCAGCCCCGTGCCAAAGACAAAGTCTTCGATTTCGATGGTGTCCAGATTTTCATCGATCCCAAGAGCATCCTGTATTTGCACGGTCTGACGCTGGATTACAAGGAAACGCTGATGCAGTCCGGCTTCGTGTTTGAAAACCCCAACGCGAAGAAAAACTGCGGCTGCGGTACGTCCTTCTCTTCGTAAATGGCTGACCGTACGTGTTGGAACTGCGGTGCAGCAGAGCCCGCCCGCTTTTGCTCTACCTGTAAAGCACTGCAGCCGCCTGCTACGGACTACTTTGAATTCTTCGAGGTCCCGCGTGCTCTGACGCTTGACGGCAAGGCCCTGGAGAAGCGTTTCTACGCGCTCAGCCGGCAGCTCCACCCGGACCTCTTTTCCCGGCGCGGCCCGCGCGAACAGGAATACTCGCTCGAAGCGACATCCATTCTGAATGACGCGTATCGCGTTCTGAAAGACCCTGCTGCCCGGGCACTTTACGTGCTGAAACAGCAAGGCTTTGACACCGCTGAGCAGGGCATGAAAGATGTGCCGCCGGAGTTGCTCGAAGAAGTTTTCGATCTCAACATGGCGCTCGAAGAGCTCCGCACGGGCGACGCGGACGCTTTGCCGCAACTGGAATCTTCCCGGCAGCGCTTCGAAAACATGCGCACGCAGATCGATTCTGAACTTCAACAGCAATTCACCGCCTGGGATACTTCCCATTCCCGCGAAGCCCTCAACGAAACGCGGGCGCTGCTCAATCGCCGCAAGTACATAACGAACCTCATCGACAAAGCCTCTAATGTTCCAGATCGAATTTGAGAACCAGGATAAAGTAGTCGGCATCGACCTCGGCACCACCAACAGTCTGGTGGCGTGGATGAATCTGACGAAGCCCGAAGTCATTCTCGGCGCGGACGGCGATAAGCTGGTGCCGAGCGTAGTTTCGCTCGCCGAAGACGGCCAGATTATCGTTGGCAATGCCGCCCGCCAGGAACTGATCGATCATCCGGACCGTTCCATCTATTCGGTGAAACGCCTGATGGGCCGTGGTGTCGAAGACGTCCAGGACGAACTGAAACTGTTCCCGTTCCGCATCGCCGCAGGCAGCGAATCGGTGATTCGCGTAGTGCTGGGCGAAAAGACTTTTACCCCTCCGGAAGTCTCCGCGCTCATCCTGCGCCAGTTGAAAAAGAACGCAGAAGAAGCCCTGGGCTGCACGGTTTCGAAGGCTGTCATCACCGTCCCCGCGTACTTCAACGATGCCCAGCGCCAAGCCACTCGTGATGCCGGTCGTATCGCTGGTCTGGACGTTCTGCGACTGGTGAACGAGCCCACCGCAGCCGCGCTCGCCTATGGACTTGATAAACGCAAAGAAGGCGTGATTGCGGTGTATGATCTCGGCGGCGGGACCTTCGATATCTCCATCCTGAAATTGCAGGAAGGTATTTTCGAAGTGCTGGCCACCAATGGCGACACTCACCTGGGCGGCGATGACATCGACAATCGCCTGCTCCGTATCGCTCTCGAAGACGTCAAATCCGAATGGGGCGAAGACCTGTCGCACATCGGCGAGGCCGTGCAAACACTGCGTCGCGATGTGATCCGCGCCAAGGAATCCCTGTCATTCGCCCCCGCCGCCACCCTCGATTTCAACTGGCATGACCGCCGCTACCAGCGCGAAATCACCCGCGAGCTGTTCGAAGGTCTGATCACAGACATTGTGGATCGCACGCTCGGCCCGTGCCGCGATTGCATGCGCGATGCCGGCGTAACCCCGGAGCAGATCGATGAAGTCGTGCTGGTGGGCGGTTCCACACGAATTCCAATGGTGCGCAGCGCCGTCGAAGTGCTCTTCCGCGCCAAGCCCCATACCGAACTGAATCCCGATGAAGTGGTTGCACTTGGCGCCGCTGTTCAGGCTGGTATCCTCTCCGGCACGGTGGAAAACCAGCTCCTGCTCGACGTGACACCGCTCTCGCTCGGTATCGAAATGTACGGCGGTGTTGTCTCGAAGATTATCCACCGCAATTCGACCATCCCTGCCAGTGCCGGTGAAACATTCACCACCGGTGTGGACGGCCAGACGAACGTGCTGATCCACGTCGTCCAGGGTGAACGCGAACTGGCGAAGGATTGCCGCAGCCTTGCCCGCTTCGACCTGAAGGGAATCGAACCGATGTCCGCCGGCTTCGCCCGCATTGAAGTTCGGTTCCTGATTGACGCCAACGGGATTCTGCAGGTAACCGCCCGCGACGCCCGCACCGGCAAGGAACAATCGGTCGAGGTGAAGCCTTCGTACGGGCTGACCGACGAACAGGTGGAAGCCATGATTGAGGCCTCCATCGACTACGCCGAAGCCGACTACGCAGCCGCCCAGGTAGCCGGAGCCCGCGTGGATGCCGACGGAATTCTCGCCGCCACCGAAAAAGCCAAACGCAGCGACGCGTGGGTCGATCTGACGGACGAAGAACGCCGGAAGATCACCGACGCCATGAACCGCCTGAAACTCGCCTGGCACTCGGACGACCACACGATCATCAGACACGAGATCGAAGTTCTGAACCAGGCGACTCATTCCCTGGCCGAGAACATGATGAACACGGCGGTTCGCGGGGCGCTCAAAGGCACCAAAGTCTGACTCCAAAGGTTACCTTGACTATCGGGGTATCGCGAGCTACCATTACCTTGATAGTCGAGGTAACGCATGCCCGCATCCAACGAACTACTTCACGGAACGCTCGAAACCCTGGTCCTCAAAACCCTGAACGGCGGACCCCGCCACGGCTACGCGATCGCGCGCTGGCTGGAGGATGCCACCAGCGACGCCCTTCAGATCGAAGAGGGTTCACTCTACCCGGCGCTCTACCGGATGGAACGGCGCGGCTGGGTTGAGGCGGAATGGGGTATGTCCGAACTCGGGCGCAAAGCAAAATTCTACAAACTCACCGCTGAAGGCCGCGCCCAGCTGGAGCGCCAAACCCGTCAGTGGGCCACCTTCGCCGCCGCTGTTTCCATGGTTCTCTTGCCTGTCTCACCCATCCGGGTCAGCGAACCGGCATGAGCGACTTCCGCAAGCGCTTTCGTACCTTCCTCTCAAAACCGCCTGTTGAGGACGAAGTGGAGAGCGAGATTTCGCTCCATCTCGAACTCCTCACCCGCCGGTATCTCGACCAGGGTTTGACGCCGGAGCAGGCGCGTGCCAAAGCGCTGAATCGTTTTGGAGACGCGGTCGGCACCCGGGATGAGTGTCGTCAGATAGCAGTCAAAAGGGACAGGGAAATGTCATTCCTGCAGTGGTTGGCAGAATTCCGGCTGGATGCAAGACAGGCCGTGCACCAGATGTTCCGGCAGAAGAGTTTCACACTCGCCGCCATCAGCACCATTGCTCTGGGCCTTGCCGCAACCACGGTCGCCTTCAGCTTTCTTCACGCCGTGGTCCTCAAGCCATTGCCCATTCCACAACCGGACCGCGTGATGCGCGTGCTGACCGTGGAGAATGGGGAACCGGGTACCACCTCGACCGGCGCATTCGGCGGTTGGGTGCAGCGGACCCGCTCCTTCGAAGCCCTCGCGGCTGTGACAGGCGAAGGCTATACCCTGATGGACGGGCAGGGCGCCACCCGTCTCAACGGAGCTACCGTAACGTCCGGTTTCTTTGCCGTCTTCGGGCATCGCCTGCCGCTCGGTCGTTCCTTCTCTGAAGAAGAAAGCAAACCCGGAGGCCCACGCCTGGCGATGATCAGCAACCGGCTCTGGACCTCACGTTTTCAGTCCGACCCCGCCATGGTGGGACGCATCATCAATCTGAATGCCGATGGCTACACGGTGATCGGCGTCCTGCCGGAAGCGTTCGAAACCCTGATGCCGGGCCAGGATATCCTGATGCCCCTCCGCCTCACACCACGCGACCTTCACCATTTCGGCGGGTCTTATCTGCGTGTCTTCGGTCGGCTGAAACCGGGCGTATCAGTCGAGGCCGCGAACGCGGAGATGGTGGCTGTCTCCCGCCAGCTGGACGAGCGCTTCGCAGGCAGCCGCGCGGCGAACAGCGCCCGGGTCACGCCGTTTTCAGAAGAGTTTTCCGGCAAATACAAAGGGCGTCTGTTCATCCTCTTCGGCGCGGTGGGTTTGGTTTTGCTCATCGCCTGCAGCAATGTCGCCAACCTGCTGCTGGCCAAAGGCGCCACCCGCGAAAGGGAACTGGCAGTGCGTGCTGCCTTGGGCGCAGGGCGGGGAAGACTCGTTCGACAGTTACTCACAGAGAGCCTGCTGCTGGCTCTCGGCGCCTCGTTGCTGGGTTTGGCGCTGGCCCGGGAAGCCTTGCTGGTTCTGGTCGCTGTCAGTCCGGCGGATCTGCCAAGACTGAACGAAGTTTCCCTGGACGGCCCCACCACTGCCTTTGCCCTTGTGCTGGGCGTTCTGAGCAGTCTGGTGTTCGGTGCGGTACCGGCACTCCGTGCAGCGGGCGTCGATATTCTCATGGCGTTGCAGAACGGAAATCGCAGCTCCACTGCGGGCGGCTCCGCAGACCGTATGCGTGGTGTACTGATCGCCGCTGAGGTATCCCTGTCGCTCGTGCTGCTTGCCGGTGCCGCACAGTTGATCGGGGGCGCAATTCGATTGAGCCAGACCCCCGTTGGGTACGAGCCAGCCGGAGTCATCGCCGCTCAGATGGCACTGCCCGCCACCGGGTACCGGCAGGCAACAAAGATCGCCAACACCTACGGGCAGATCCTGCGGAACGTCCAGGCGCTGCCGGGTGTGCAGATGGCCGCGCTGGGGTCGCGCGTGCCTCTGGAAGGCCCTTCGCTCGGTGGCCAGTTCGTCCGCGAGGGGCAGACGCTCAACCCCGCGAATGCCCTTCGTTCACGAATGAATCTGGTGAGCCCGGGATATTTCCGCACCCTGCGGATTCGCCTCAGCGCCGGTCGCGATTTCGATGAACACGATACCGAAACCTCGCCGCGCGTGATGCTGATTAACCAAACCCTGGCGCGACGGATGGCCCGGGATGGTGCTGTACTTGGTACCAAACTGCAGCCGGACATCTCTGATTTCCGCAGACCCGACGGCGTGATGCCCGGCATCGAAGTGATCGGCGTCGTGAGCGATTTCCGCGATGGCGCGCCCTGGGAAGAACCGGAGCCCACCGTGTACCTGCCCATCACGCAGACGCCTGCCGGACCGTGGGAGTGGTTGGGGCGTGAGCTGTTTGTGGTCGCCAGAACGCCCGGTCGCGCCGAAGACCTGGTGACCGGTCTGCGCAGCGCCCTGGCCGCGGTGGACCCGTTGCTCCCTGTCTTTGAAGCGCACACCATGCAATACCGGCTGGACAAGACGACGGCAGCCATACGCCTCAACACCATTGTGTTCACCGGGCTGGGTTTCATCGGGCTGGTGCTGGCAGCCATGGGGATCTATGGCGTGGTCTCTCATTTCGTGGCGCGGCAGACTCGTGAAATTGGTGTCCGGCTGGCTCTCGGCGCAAGCGTTGCGTCTGTTCTGAAACTGGTCATCGGGCGCGGCATGAAGCCGGTGGCTGTGGGGATGACGGCAGGAATTCTTGCTGCCGCGGCGCTGTCGCGGTTGATCGAGAGCCACCTGCCAGGCGTAATCCCCAATGACAATATTGCCATCGCGCTGGCTGTGCCGGGCTTCTCGCTGATCGCGTTTCTTGCCTGCTACATCCCCGCACAACGCGCCTCCGCCGTTGACCCGGTGGTTGCATTGCGCGAGCTTTAGAGCATTTTGGCACCGACATCGTGACTGATGCCGGATATCCGGCCTGATATGCTCGGCAGAGTCCATGAAGAAATTTCTGCTTTTGACTCTCGCCCTGCTGCCTCTTATTGCCCAGCAACCGCCCGCCGCCGGACGCGGTGGCGGCCGTGGCGCCCCTCCCGTTCAGGCCAGGCCCGAAGAACTGGCCACCATCAAGGCGAAGAGCGAACAGATTGAGGCCATCGTCAAAGACTTGAAGGCGAAGCGTGCAGATGCCACGCTTATTGGCGACGTGGAAGTCTATGCCAAAACCGGGCGCTTCCTCGTCGAGTTCCCCGAACTGTTCGGCACTCAGGCCGCCATCAATCACTCGATGACCGTGCTTGATCAGGGCATGGAGCGCGGGAAGCAACTGCAGGGCGGGCAATCGCCGTGGACGGCCGGCAAGAGCCGCACCTACGCTTACTATTCCGAAATGGATGGCTCCGTGCAGCCCTATCATGTTTCCCTGCCGGCGGACTACGATCCAAACAGGCCCACACGTCTTTACGTCTGGATGCACGGGCGGCAGAACAACACCACGGAATCGGAATTCATTTACAGTTTTGACCACCCGCGTCCTCCCGGCAATGCTCCCGTGGCGGACCAGGGGCAGATCCAGGTGGATCTCTTCGGTCGCATCAACAGCGCAGGCTGGCACTGGGGCGGGGAGGCAGATGTTTTCGAAGCGATAGCCGCCGTGAAGAAGCGTTTCAAAATTGACGATCAGCGTGTCATGCTGCGCGGCTTTTCCATGGGTGGCGAAGGCGCCTGGCATATCGCACTCCACTATCCGGACAGGTTTGCCGCTGCGGAGATCGGCGCGGGAACATGGTCGAGCCGCGTGCAGATGACGAAAGACCTGACCGACTGGCAGTTGCAGACTCTCAACGTATGGGAGCACATGGAGCAGTGGGCACTGAATGCGTTCAACCTGCCTCTGGCCGGGCACGACGGCGACAACGATACCCAAACCCCTACAGTGCCTGTGCCGCCACCGGGGACGCCGAATCGCGGGCAACTCGAATCGTCACTGAAGGCGCGCGCACAGCTGGAGAAGGAAGGTTTTCCAGCCGAAGGTGAGCCCGATTTTCTGAAGATGAAAGGCGCTCCGGATATCTTCCTGATCTCGCAGAACACCGGCCATGGCACCAGTCCGCTGGTGCGGCAACGCCTTGACGCGTTCCTGAAGGAGTGGGGCGACAAGGGCCAGACCTCGCCGGATCATATCCGCTTTCTGACTTACACAACCCGTTACAACCGCGACTACTGGGTCTCAGTGGAAGGTATGGAAAAGCTCTATGTGCGCGCCGATATTGATGCCACACGCAGCGAAGCGGGGCAGTCTTACCAGATTAAGACCAATAACATCGCCCGATTGGTTCTTCGGGAAACGGGACACGCGAAGTCGATCACAATCGATGGGCAGGATCTGAAAGTCAGAGCGGGCGCGCAGATTACTTTGGCGAAGACCGGATCCGCATGGAGAGTTGAGAAGAACGGTCCGGTGGCCGGTCTGCATAAAGTCCACGCGCTGCAGGGCCCCATCGACGATGCGTTCCTCGATCCGTTTCTGCTGGTGCGCCCAACGGGCACGCCGTGGAACGATGCCGTGAACCAACAGGCGCTGCGCACCCTCGCCCGGTTCGACCGCCTGTGGGCGAAGTTCTTCCGCGGGCATCCGTACGTGAAGGACGACAAAGACGTCACAGAAGAGGACTTCGCGAAATATCACGTCGTTTTGTTCGGTGATCCCGGCAGCAATAAGTGGATCGCGAAGATGAGCGCCAAACTGCCCGTGAAGTGGACGAAGGATTCCGTTACTTTCGCTGGTCAAACCTATCCGGCGAAAGACAGCTTTCCTGCGATGGTCTACCCGAATCCGCTGCATCCTTCAAAGTATGTTGTGCTGAATACCGGCCTCACCATCATTGACCGTGAATACAACGGTGATTACGGCATGGCGCAAATGGGCGACTACGCGATTGTGAAAGTGAAGGAAGGCTCAGACCTTCCGGACGTCACCGTCACAGGGTTATTCGACCTCAACTGGCAACTGAAAAAGTAGGCCTGTATTGAAGAACAGCCCTGTAGCCCGCCGGATTGCTTTCACCGGCGGGTTGCTGCTTTTCACCGTGTTTTTCGGCACAACCGGGTTCATGTGGGTCGAAGGATACTCAGCCTTCGATGTCTTCTACATGACCCTGATTACCATCACGACGGTGCGCTATCAGGAGGTTCATCCGCTCAGCCATGCCGGGCGTGTGTTCAATTCCTTTCTGATTCTGCTCGGTGTCAGCGTCATGTTTGTCGCGGTGGGAGCAGTCACCCATACGATGATCGGGCTCGAACCGCGGGACCACTTTGGAAAGCGCAGGAGGAAACAGGTGATCGACAAGCTGAAGGATCATTTCATCGTTTGTGGATATGGCCGCGTGGGGAGGCATGCCTCACTGGAACCGCTGCGCGCCGGGGCTCCGTTTGTTGGTGGTGGATCGCAACGAAGCGCGCGTGGAGATGGCGCTGCGGGCTGTCGGGATTAGCCGGGCGAAAGGGCTGGTGTCCGCGCCGGCCACGGATGCCGATAATCTGTTCGTGATTCTGGCGGGAAGATGCTTTTCAATCCGCCGGCGGAGACCGAAATCTCCGCCGGGGATTACCTGATTGTCATGGGGGCGACGCCGAATTTGTGGGAGTTGGAAAAGCTGGTTGCGGTCCAGGGCTGCACTTTAGAGCGGCGTTGCCGTTACTTCCAGTTGCATCTGGCGTTTGTTCATCGCGCCGTCTGCTGATACCAGCGTGGTGGCTTTCCGCAGCGGCACCGTCGCGCCCACGTTCCAGCGGTTTTGGTTTGTGACAGGCAAGCCCGGGGTCGGCGTTGGCGTCAGCGTGGAGATGTCCGCACTAATCTGAAGTGTGATGCTGTTCTCGGTGGCCTTCATCGCCTTGCAGTCGAGGTTAACACCAACATCAATTGTGGTGGTGCTGCTCTCCGCGTTGACCGGCACCAGGACGCGACTATTCACCCGCACTGAACTCGACTGGAAGGGAGCCGTTGGAGAGATGTTCATCGTGTATGTGCGGGAGTTCGTCACCTTACCCCCCTCCAGTTCTTTCAGAACAAATTCGAGCCGGTAGAACTTCGGGTCCGGAATGGTCTTACGTTCGTCTTCCTGTGAGAAGGCGGGATGAGCCACGGCAAGCGCAGCCAGAATCATCAGGATAGGTTTCATTTCGTTTCGTCCTCTGTGGTTTTCAATTCGTCGATTTTGAGTGGTTCAATTGTCAGTAACTCAATGTCCCTGTGGCGTGCTTCCCCCAGGGCCGCGATGGCACCCGCAGGGTCCGTCCGTACGAAGCGAGCCAGCAACTCTTCAGGCGAAACAGGCGGTTGTTTCGTCTGCCTTCGGTGACGCCTCAATACGACCGCCCGTGCAGGCGCGGCATCCGGTTTCTGAACTTCTGCAGGCTTCACAACCGCCTGTCGTGGCACAGGCTTGTCCGGCGTTCGGACGATCAGAAAAAACCCTGCCAGAGCCACCGCGGGAATACACGCCAACATCCACCAGGGCCGAGTCCCGCGATGCTCCGTCGCCCGTCGCAGCACCCGGCTTTCCAAACCCACCGGCGGCTCCTGCGCCGCATATCGGTTCAATGCCTTGTCAAGCAACAAATCAAGATCATCGTGCATGTCGGTTCTCCCTCAGCGCGGCCAGTTTTTGCTTCAGAATTTGCCGGGCGCGCATAATCCGTGTTCGCACCGTGCCTTCCGGAATTCCCATCACTTCCGCCACCTGCCGCGATGTCAGTTCCTCAGTAGCAGTCAACACCAAAGGCAACCGCAGCTCATCGGGCAGCCCGTCGATCATCCTCTGCACCGTCGAATTCCAGTCGGCCTCAATTGCCGCCTGCTCGGGGTTGGCCGAAGCGTCCGTCATCTCCAAATTGGGTTCGGATTTTCGATTCACCCGAATCCGGTCCATCGCCAGCCGCCACGTAGCCCGCGCGAGGAACGCCCGCTCGTCTTTCATCTCCTGCCAGGTGCCGGATTTATAGAGCTTCAGGAACGTCTCCTGCACCACATCCTCGGCATCATGAACGTTGCGCAGCGCCGCCCACACCACCCGATACACGAAGCGTGACTGCCGTTCCACCAGACCGGCAAAATTGTCGGTCTTCGCTGTCGCCCTTCCGAAAGTCATCTGATGAGTGAGCTCTTGCATGCAGCCGGTTTCATCAGGTAAGACCGATGGCAACGCCGAAGCGTTCAGATTTTTCCTGCGATGAGTTCCAGCAGCCGTTCGCGCTCGTCGATCTCGATCCCGATTTCCAGCCAGTAGAGCCGCAGCGGCTGAATCATGCCGACGAAAGACTCACACAGATTCACGGCGTCTTTCGCGGTGGTGAGCAACGCCTCCACACCCAAATCCCGCGCCCGTTGCGACAATCGCCGGATCTCAGAGGGCTTGTAGCGGTGGTGATCGCCATACTCATACCGCTCCACCACCTGGACACCCAGCTGGTCGAGTGACTTCCAGAAGGACTGGTGATTTCCCAGGCCACAAAACGCAATCGACTTCAGATTGGCCAGACTGGCCGAACCGAACGTCTCACCCGCATCGTTGGTCCAGCGGCGGGCGATCACGCGGGATCTGAAGATGGGTGCGGTTGGGTTGTATCGGCGCAGCGTCGCTTCAATGGCCTTCACCGCCACCGCCTCGTTCTCGCGCGTGATCAAAAAGGCATCCGCCCGCGCCAGGCCTTCGAGCGGCTCCCGCAGGCGTCCCAGAGGCAGCATATGCCCACCGCCAAACGGATTCAGCGCGTCGATCAAGACCAGATCGAAGTCCCGCGCGAGTTGCTCATGCTGAAATCCGTCATCCAGAAAGAAGACGCCGGGTGCGGTTTTCCTGAGCAACTGCTGCCCGGCTTCGAAGCGGTCACCACCGATGGCCATGGGGACGCCGGTGCTGCGAACGTACAACTGAGCCTCGTCGCCGGTCAGACCAACAGGCAGTCTCTCAGTCCCTTTGGGGAGCAGCACCACCTCACCGGTGCTTCGGCCATGCCCACGCGTCAGCAGTGCGGGCCTGCGTTGAATAAAGCACTGCAGCAGGTCGATGGTGACCGGCGTCTTGCCCGTGCCCCCGGCCGTGATGTTGCCGACACTGACCACCGGGACAGGCAGCTTGCGGGTGCGGGCACGCTTCCTGCGACGGTCACGCGCGCTGCCCCATTGCCAGAGCTTTGCCAGACTCCAGAGGAACATCCATGCAGGCTGGGCGGGGCGCCACGTGGGGTATTGCGATTCGTAGATCGCTGTCACGATATCCGCCGTCCGGCCGGACGCGCCACGCTGCATGCTCGCGGCGGCCAAGGCGCGTTGCCCCAGACCAGGGTCCGCAAAAGCCTGCAGGATCGCGGCGGATAACTCGTCGCCGGTCTGAACGCGCAGCACCGCTTTCTGTTCTTCGAAGTGACGCTCCATATCGCGGAAGTTTTCGAGATGCGGCCCGGCTACAACCGGCTTGCCGAAGATCGCGGGTTCCAGGATGTTGTGGCCGCCCTTGTCCGCCAGGGTTCCGCCCATGAAGACGACGTCAGCGTGCCCGAACAGCCCGCTCAGTTCTCCAATGGAATCGAGCAGCAGCACATCCGCGGCGGGGTCCTGCAAGTCCGTCCGTCGGGTCCAGCGAAGCCCGGAGTTCTCCAGCTTCTTCGCGACGATATTGAAACGCTCCGGCTTGCGCGGCGCGATCACCAGCCGCCAGCTTTTCAACACATGCTGCGCCGCAATGACGGGGTCTTCTTCCTCGTATAAATCGTCTGCCGACGTGCTGGCGGCAATCCAGACCGGCCGTTCATCAGCATTGACGAATCGCATCACCGGCGAATCCGCAGGGACCGTGCCGGGTTCAAAATCGTACTTCAGATTGCCCCCGGTGACCACGATGCCTTCCGGTGCGCCCGCCATGATGTACCGCGTCCGCATTTCATCTGACTGCGCCACGATGCGGTCGCACAGCGAAAGTACCGATTCGAACAGGCCGGCGAATCGCTGGTAGCGCGGCAGTGCGCGGTCAGAAATTCGCCCGTTCACAATCATCAGACCGCAGCCGATCCGGCTCGCCTCATGGAACAGATTCGGCCAGATCTCCGTTTCCACCACAATCAATACAGACGGTCGCAGAGTACGTAGAATCCGCCGAATCACCCAAACGAAATCGATTGGCGCGTGGAAGATGCCGTCCACCACTCCGCGCAGGCGCTTCTCCGCCGTGGCGCGCCCCGCGAGAGTGGTGGTGCTCAGGAAGATGGGCGCGACGGGGCAGCGCCGCCGCAGTTCTTCAATCAGCGGCAGTGCTGCCAGAACCTCGCCAACGGAAACTGCATGGAACCAGATCGCGCCGGGAGCGGTCTTTTGCCATAATGCCGGTAGCTCTCCGAAGCGTTCGCTGAGAGTGGAAAAATACTGGCGGTTGCGAAAGCTGCGGATCAGAAGCCAGATCAGGATCGCGGGGGAAGCAAGGCCTTGTAAGACGCGGTAGAGGAGGAAAATCGCTTTGCGCTTCACTGGTTTTTCAGGAATTTTTTCGACAGCTTCAGGGCTTAAAAGGCGAGCGCTGCTTCTTGCCAGTATAGCTTTTGTCGTCTTTGCGGCGGATGAAAAGACCACTTTTCAGGCTAAACCGGCAGCGTCGTATGCGCACAAACAGACCAGCGAAAAGGTGACCATTGCCGCCGAACAGTTCATCACGGATGAGCAGGCGAAGGAAGCTTTTGGCAAGGTGAATCCCTGGCGCCTGGGTGTGTTGCCGGTGCTGGTGGTGATCCAGAACGACAGTCCGGCGGCGGTGCGGATCGACCGGATTCAGTTTACCTATGTTCTTCCTGACCGGTCAAAAGTGGAGGCGACGCCGGCTGGGGAACTTCGTTTTCTGAAGTCCTTCAAGCCGCAGACAAACAATCCCCAGTTCCCGAAGATTCCCGGTCTTGGCAAAAACAAGAACCCTCTGGCGGGTTGGGAGATAGAGGGCCGTGCGCTTTCCGCGAAGATGATTCCGCCGGGCCAGGCGGCAAGCGGGTTCGTGTATTTCCAGCTACCCAACAGCAGCGCGGCGTCCACGCTCTACGTCTCGGGCCTGATGAATGCGGTTTCCGGCGCGGAGCTCTATTACTTCGAAGTGCCGCTATAGCCGTTTTCGTCCAGTACCCGGCATGCGTCGCGGTAGCCCAGATCAATCCAGCGTTCCAGATTCTCCCGCTTCCAGAAAACGGCGGTGTCGGTGTGACCCAGCGGTTCAGAAGGCGCGATGGTGATGATTTCCACCTCGGGCGGGAAATGCCGTTTTGGTCGGAAAGTCCGCGCGAATGTGTTGCCCGCGCGGAGCCACCAGCGGTCCATTTTCGGCAGTGCGTCGATGGCGATGATGCGGGTTGCCCCCGCTTCGATGGCCCCCGAAATGGGTAGTTTTTCAATCACTCCGCCATCAATGTATCGCCTGCCGCCGATCTTCACCGAAGGCAGGACGAGCGGTATGGAGCAGGTGGCTAACAGGTGTCTTGCGGTGATGTGCGGGTGCCAGAACATCACGGTCCGGAAGCGCGGCAGTTCCACCAGCGCCAGGCCGAAGGGAATGCGGGGCTGGAACTCGGCAACCAGTTTTTCCGCCTGCAAGCCCAGCCGGGAGGTGTCGAAGAAACCTCTGATCAGGCTCGGGTTTGGCAGGAGCCGAAGCAGGTCAGTACTCTCCGGGTCCAGCCAGCGGGAAATCAGAAGCTCGGCAGAGCAGCCCGCGGCGATCGGCCAGCCATTCATCGCGCCCGCGGATGCGCCGGTAACAAGGTCCACTGTCAGCCTTTCTTCAATTGCCCGCCAGGCTCCGGCCTGATAGGCGCAGTAGAGACCTCCGGCGGAGAGCACCAGACCGGTTTTTGCCGTAATCATTCGTTGTCGATTCGTTATCTTAGAGGTTGCTGGATTTTCAATTTCAAAGTTCGAGGTGGGGCTCCCACGTATCTCGTATTCTCGCATTGGGCGGCGAGGGGTCACGCGCCATGGACCTTGCTCCGAAGCGGTGCAGTTCGGAAGCTGCCAGGAGCGAGCTGAAGAAATGGAAAGCGCGGGCTCTTTTTCCGCATGCCCGGTCGCCGGAGGGGGCTCTGGCGGGTCTTTACACATACTTCTCGTGCTTCGAAGAGGCGCACGGAATAGCGCAGGATCTGAACACGAAAGAGGGCAGTTACTGGCACGGGATCCTGCATCGCCAGGAGCCGGATGCGGGGAATTCGGCCTACTGGTTCCGGCAGGTAGGGAAGCATCCGGTGTTTCCGGCCCTGCGCGATGCTGCGGCGCAACTCGGGTATGAAACCGGGGCGCAGTGGGATCCGTTTGGATTTATTGACTTCTGCGAATCGGCGCGTCTGCGGCCCCAATCGGATAAAGATGTCTCGGCAATGCAGGTGCAACTGGTGGAGTGGCAGCTTTTGTTTGACTATTGTTCGACTCAGGTGATTTCTTGAAAAGAGTTCTGATCGCTTTGGTGCTGGTCGCGGTTGCCGCCGTCGCGTTTTGGGCGTTCCGCAGGCAGTCGGACGCGCCATCTGTGCCATTTGCAAAGGCCGTGCGCGAGAAGATTTCCAATACCCTGTCCACCAACGGCAAAGTAGAACCGGTCGACTATGTGGACGTTCGGGTAGACACTTCCGGCCTGCTGCAGAGGCTGCTGGTGCACCAGGGAGATTCCGTGAGGGCCGGTCAACTGCTGGCGGAACTGAGCCAGCCCGGCGTGGCGGAAGAACTCGCCACAGCCGAGGCACGTGCCTCGCAGTCACGGGCTGAACTCGACACATTGCGCGCGGGTGGGCGCTCCTCGGAACTGGCGGAACTGGATGGAAGCACCGCCCGCCTGAAATCACAGAGGGATGCAGCGCAGCGCAATTTGGCATCACTGGAACGGTTGGTGCAGGCGAACGCGGCCACCAAATTTGAGGCAGATCAGGCCCGGCAAGTGGTTGCCGATCTCGACGCCCAGCTCAATTCGCTTGGGCAGCGAAAGTTCTCGCTGGTTGGCAAGGGTGATCTCGCCGCGGCGGAAGCGCGGGTACGTGAAGCTGAAACGGCCATTCAGCTGGCAAGAGTTCATACGCGGCAAAATTCCGTTGTTGCGCCCATGGCGGGCATTGTCTACTCATTGCCCGCGCGCCCTGGCATGTATATGAACGCCGGGGATGCCGTCGCGAGTGTGGGCAGGCTGGACCCCGTGCGTGTGCGTGTCTATGTGGATGAGCCGGAACTCGGTCGTGTAGCTGCCGGGCAGCCTGTCCGCATCACGTGGGATGCTCTGCCTGGTAAAGAATGGAACGGGACCGTGGCGAAGCGCCCCACTGAAGTCATCGCGCTCGGAACCCGACAGGTGGGAGAGGTGCTTTGCGCGGTGGAGAATCCTCTTCGTGAACTGATTCCCGGCACCAACGTGAACGCTTTTATTCTCACGCAGGTGGTGCAGAACGCCTTGACGATTCCGAAGGCTTCGGTGCGACGGGACAGCGGCGTGGGTGTTTACGTGCTGGAAAACCCGACGAATACAGTGCGCTGGCAAATGGTCACAACAGGGGCTTCGGATGCATTGCGGGTGGAAATTATCAGCGGGCTAAAAGAAGGGGATTTGGTGGCTCAGTCTACGGACGTTCCGCTGAAGGGCGGGGCGAAGGTTGTTGCGGTAATTCAGTAGAGTTTCAGGCGGGAAACCGGACCAGTCCCCCGCCTGAAAGTGATTCTTACATGCCCTTGAACTTGCTGCCGTCACGATAGATTGCGTGGCATCCCTGGCAATTGGCACCGATCTTGCCCAGTGCTGCTTTGCCTTCTTCGAGAGTGCCCGCTGCCGCGGCTGCCTTGGCGACGTCGCCGGCGGCCATGGCAAACTTCACGCCATCATCTTTACCCTTTGCCTTGAAGAAAGCGGCGATGCCGTCGAAAGCACCAGCCATTTCTTTCGCCTTGGCGGCGAGGGCGGCCTGGTCGGCGGCGCCACGGGCAGCGCCATTGGCACCGGCGGCGGTCTTCATCATGGGCTGGAACGTGGCGATGTCGTCCTGGGCAAGAAGCCCGAACGCACTGAAGGCGAGAAAGGAAATGAGAATGGTAGCGTTGCGCATGGCCACAAGCATATCGTGTTCCCGGCGTTGCGGGGCGCATTATGAATACCAAATAATCTGTGCCTGTGGTCACGAACGTATTGCTACCGTTACAATTGCGGGAAATGGCAAGGCGCAAGTCCCTAGAGGCATCCGGTCCGGCACCGACAGTGAACCAGGAGTACGCCTGCTTCAGGCTCGATATCAAACCTTCAAAAATTCACCGTTGGGGTTTGTACGCGGGAGAAGATATCCCTGTCCGAAGGAAGGTGATTGAATACACCGGCGAACGGATCAGCCGTCGTGAGACGAAGCGCAGGGCGGATGAGACGCCGCATCTGATTTACCTGTTTACGCTGGATCTCTACTGGACTCTGGATGGCTCAGTTGGCGGCAGCGGAGCGGAATATATCAATCACTGCTGCGATCCGAATATCGCGACCGTCATCCGCAGCGGCCATATTTTGTACATGACCCGCAAGCCGATCAAAGCCGGCGAGGAACTGACCGTGGATTACCACTTCTCGAAGGATGTGGAGACCGTGCCCTGTAAGTGCGGCGCGGCGAAGTGCCGGGGAACCATAAATCTCAAGTAGTCCATTCCCAAGCTTCAATTTCGAGCAGCCGGTTGTACTTTGCCAGGCGTTCGGAGCGTGTAATGGAGCCGATCTTGATTTGTCCGGCTCCCGATGCCACGGCCAGATCGGCGAGGAATGAGTCTTCGGTTTCGCCGGAGCGCGCGGAAATCACGGCGCTGTAGCCCGCCTCCCGGGCGCGGTCGATCACCGCGAAAGTCTCGGTCAGCGTGCCGATCTGATTCATCTTCACCAGCACGGCGTTGGCGACGTTCTCCTGGATGCCCTGATTCAGGCGGGCGAGATTGGTTACAAACAGGTCGTCGCCGACCAGCCGGACTTTTTTCCCGAGGCGCGCCGTCAGCAGCTTCCAGCCATCCCAGTCATCTTCGGCCAGCGGATCTTCGATCGACGTCACACCGTACCGGTCGATCCAGCCCGCCAGCAATTCGGTCATACCTTCGGCGGAGAGTGCCCGCCCCTTCAGTTGATATAAGCCGTTATCGAAGAAATGTGTGGATGCCACGTCAAGCGCGATATCCATGGTGGCTCCCGCGGATTCAATGGCCTCACGAAGAACGGCCACGGCCTCTTCGTTCGATTCGAGATGCGGTCCCCACCCCCCTTCGTCCGCCACGCCGGTCAGTACGCAGCCCCGGTCTTTGAGCAGTGTTTCGGTTCTCCGGTGGACGTGGACCACGGCTTCCAGCGCTGCTGAGAGATTGGGGTAGCCGCGCGGAATTACCAGGAAATCCTGAAACTCCAGATTCCGCCCGGCGTGCAGGCCGCCCGAAATGATATTGACCATCGGAACCGGAATGCAGGGCGTGCGGTCGTTGTCGTTGTCCTTGTCTCGGTTAAGATACCTCCAGAGCGGCACTCCGGTGGCGCGTGCGGCGGCGCGGGCGACGGCGCAGGAGAGCGCTAAAGTCGCATTGGCGCCAAGGCGATGTTTGTCCTTGCTGGCGTCTGTTTCGATGAGTCGCCGATCAATTCCGGCCTGATCCCGGACATCCATTCCCGCGATTGCAGGGCCCAGCACCTGTTCGACATTGCGGACTGCCTGCAGGACGCCTTTACCGCCGTAGCGCGGCAAAGCGGGGTCGCGAAGTTCCACGGCCTCATGGCGGCCCGTGGAGGCTCCCGAGGGCACCTGCGCGGTCGCGCAAATACCGTTCCCCAGGGTTACTTCCGCCTGCAGCGTTGGATTTCCCCGGGAATCCAGAATTTCGAGCGCTCGTACCCGTGTGATCGTCATCGTGCAAATGCCTCCCTCGCGGAACCGGCGGGATTGTGGAGCAGTGCCATCCCCAGCCGCCATGCCTCTTCCCGCATCCCGGCGTCCAGATATTCGGCCGGGGATTTCCCGTCCACCCGGGCCAGCAGCAGGGCGGGGAGGTGCTCCATGGCAGCCTGTTCCAGCCAGCCAGCTTCTGCGGGAAGTTCGGCATGCAGGGCATCCATAAAGGTGCCTGCCAGACCGGCCAGCGCACTGCGGTGTTGTGGCATCGCGATGCTCTTCAGCAGCAGGTGGTTGAGCAGAAACGCGGCGTCATAGGACGGGTCTCCGAAGTGAACTACTTCCCAGTCGATTGCCCAGAGCTCGCTGCCGCTGATGAGCAGGTTCTTGGGGCTCCAGTCGCCATGCGTCAGGGCTACGCGCCGACTGGCGGAGCGCTCAATCAGGGCATGGAAATATCCGGCGATTTCCGGATGCCGGCTCGCGGTGAAGCGATAGTAGGGGTCGATACGCAGCTGATCGAAGACGGTTTGATCCCCGAAGTGCCGCGCGGCCTCGGTGTCTTGCCAGCTCACACGGATGATGGACCCTAACAGCGTGCCCGCTGCAATGGCCGCGGAACGCTCGAATTCACCGTGAAAGAGCCGGGTTTTCCACATTTCCACCGAAGCGGGCGCCGCCTCCATCGCGATCGCGAACGTGGCATGGTCCAGCGCGAGAAGGCGCGGCACTCTGCCGCCCCGCAGACCTCTCTCCGCCAACCACTGCATGGCGCGCGCTTCACGGAAGATTCGTTCCCG
Source organism: Bryobacterales bacterium (assembly GCA_038319515.1). Lineage (GTDB taxonomy): Bacteria > Acidobacteriota > Terriglobia > Bryobacterales > Bryobacteraceae > BOG-234. The sequence continues at coordinate 43,737 of JBBQDH010000003.1, read as the reverse complement.
GTCGGAATGCCAGTTGGCGGAGACACGGAGTTTCCCCAGGGATTGCTTCAGCACGATCCCGTCAGTGGGACCGTGCGCCAGAATCACCTTGTTCGAGACTCCGCCTCCCAACTCCGAGAAACGGTGGCCCGCGCACCCGATACCCTGCGAATTCAGCCACCCGGCGGCATTTTCCGGGGTCAGTTCGAACATTCAGGAACATCGTATCGCGCCGTGAATCGCGCGGCTCGTGGTTCAAAACGGTATCTGAAAAAACTGAGAGGAATCCCCGGTGCCTGCACTACAGTTTTCAGAGAAATATGTCGATGGGAGATCCGATGGTCAACGATATGACAACAGACACGACTGCAAAAACAATCCTGATTTGCGATACACAGCCCGTGGCGATTGAAGGGCTGCGGTGGCTGATTGAAAACAGCGGTGACCTGCGGTGTGTGGGCTCGGTCACGAAGCTTGACGCAGCCCTTGAGTTGATTCCCACGCTGGCGCCCGCCGCCATCGTTCTGGACAAGGGGCTGGGTACGCACCTTCTGATGGACTGGCTGCATCAATTGGGAACCGCGCTCGGTACCTCCGCCGCAGCTCCCGCGCCCGTGGTTTGGGGCACCGGGATTACCGAAGCAGAAGCTCTGCGGTTCCTCCAGGCTGGCGCCCGGGGTATCGTTCGACGAACTTCCGAGCCCGGGATAATGTTGACATGCCTGCGGGCGGTTACCGGCGGCTCTACCTGGATGGAAGACGGCATCTTTGGTACTGCGGACAAGATCATGCATCCGCGACGGTCGCAACTGACGCCCCGCGAAGCTCAGATTGCGGAACTGGTGGAGCGTGGCCTGCGTAATCGGGATATCGGTCGCCAGTTGGGGATCCAGACCGGCACCGTCAAGATTCACCTGAAACACATTTTCGAGAAAACCGGCGTACGTGGTCGCTATGGTCTTGCGCTTACCGGCCTGCGCGAAAAAGGGACTCTTTCGCTGCCAACCCATGTAGTTATTTGAAGGTCGCAATCTCACCGGTTTCGGCCCGAACCACCCGGATATAGTCCTCAGGATTCAGCAGGATCTGGGTTCCGCGCACCCCTGCAGAGACGGTGATCAGGTCAAACAGGATCGCCGTCTCATCCACGTAAACCGGGTAATCCTTACGGCAGGCGAGCGCGGTCACCCCTCCCCGGATGTAGCCTGTCAGTGGGAGCACTTCCTTCAACGAGGCCAGTTCCATTTTGCGGTTTCCCGAAAGCCGCGCAAGTGCCTTCAGGTCGAGCTCAGTGTTTCCGGGGATCACGGCCAGGCAGACGCCATTCCTGTCGCCGTGAACCACCAGCGTCTTGAAGACCTGTTCTGCGGGCAGGCCTACTTTCGCCGCCACCGTTTCCGCGCTCAGGTCATCGGGATCCACTTCGTACTCACGAAGTGAAAATGCAACCTTCTCACCCTCCAGGATTCTGACAGCGTTGGTTTTCACGAATCTTGTTTCCCCGAATCTTGACGATAACCCGCGCGGTGCCGTCGCTTAGAACCGTCGCCTGGAATCAGCAGGTGTGGAACCGGCGGTCTTCGCCGGCACTACGTATGCATGACTGACCGACCGCGTATACACTTTGAGGTCGTGCGCCCTTTTTGAAGGGCCGGATCTTGCGGGGGGATGAATTTGCCGGTTGTCATCGCAGTGCGCGACCTTCGGATCTGGTACCGGTCGCCCGATCTGACGCCTGTTTTAAACGGCATCAATCTGGAGATTGAGCCTGGTGAGTTTGTGGCCTTGCAGGGGCCGTCGGGATGCGGAAAATCGACTCTCGCCCTGGCCTTGCTCAATGCATTGCCGGAGAATGCGCAACGGAGCGGGGAAGTCCTCCGCTTCGGCACCATAATGGCTCCGGTTTTTCAGGAAGCCAGCGGCGCTTTGCACCCCATGCTTTCCGTCGGTCGGCAGGTAATGGAAGCACTTCGCGCCAGGCGGTCGTTGAGCCGTTCCGAGCGACTGCGACAGGCCCATGCCGCCCTCGAAAGTGTCGGACTGGATCCGCACCGATACTTCGATTCCTGGCCGCACCAGTTGAGCGGCGGGGAAAAACAACGCGCTCTGATCGCCCAGGCCATTGTGGGAAGCCCCGATCTGGTGATCGCTGATGAGCCGACCGCCTCCCTTGACCCTGTCACCCGGGAAGCCATCGTGATTCTGCTCCGGGACCTGCGCACGCGGATGGGTTTGGCGATGTTGTGGATCACACACTCGGCGCTTCTTATCCGCGATTTTGACGGCCGCGTTCTCACGATGCGGGAAGGAATCGTTCATGACCGCGCTAGCTGAGGAGGCGTCCGTAGTTTCCGTGCGGACCCTGTTTGTCAGCTACGCGCGGAAAAATCAGCCGAACGTTCGGGCGCTCGAGAATGTATCGGTCGATATCCCGCATGCCGCTCTGATTGGATTGTGCGGGCCTTCCGGATGCGGAAAATCCACACTGGCCCGGTGTATCGCCGGATGGCAGCAACCCACCGCGGGTGAAGTCATCAGGCGCGGGCCCGTGCAGTTGGTGATGCAGGACCCCGGCGCGAGCCTCAATCCGCGATTCACCGCCCGCGAGATTGTCGAAGAACCACTGCGGATCGTCGGCACGTTGCGGGACGCTCCTGGCATGGTAAACCGGCTTCTGCGACGGGTTGGCTTCAGCGACGGGATTGCACAAAAACGCTCCACACAATTCAGTGGCGGGGAACGCGCCAGACTTGCCATCGCACGCGCTCTGGCCGCAATGAACGGGGCGCGCGGCGGTCTGCTGATTCTGGACGAATCGCTGGCCGCGCTGGATGTCGCCACCCGCAACGGGATACTGGCCCTGCTGCAAGAGCTCCGGCTCGAAACGGGTCTGGCGCTACTCTTAGCGAGTCATGATCCGGAGATGCTGGCGCATTCGGTCGATCGGGTGGTTCGCATGGCCGAGGGTCGGGTGATGGCATGAAGACGAGTTGGTTCCTCCGGCGCCTGCTGCATGCCGGGGCATTACTATTCGCGGTCTCCATCCTTTCTTTTCTGATGGGGCGCTTCGCTCCGGGCGGATTTTTCGACGACCTCCGTCTGAATCCACAGCTGAGCCCTGAGACCGTCTCCCGGCTGCGTGCGCGATACGGCCTGGGTGCCAGTCTGCCCGTGCAATACGGCAAATGGGTGACATCGGCGGTTCGGGGTGATTTCGGCACCTCGCTTGCGTGGCAGCAGCCTGTGGCTCCGGTGCTGGCCCCGCGAATCCGGAATACTTTGCAGTTGACCGGGGCAGCCCTCATAGGTGCCTGGGTGATCGGGCTGCCGCTGGGGATGCTGGCAGGCTCACGACGCAAATCGCTGGTGGATCGGGCCGGATCACTGTTAACCGTGGTCCTCCTGGCAATACCCGAACTGTTACTGTTGCTGATTCTGATGTATTCCGCAGTTGCATTCGGGCGGTTCTGGCTGCTTCGGAGTTTTCTGCTTCCACTGACCGTTCTGGTGGCGGGTGCGGCCCCGGCCATCTTCCTGCATGCGCGCGCCGCCACCGAAGAGGTACTTCGTTCCGGTTTTATCCGGTCCGCGCGGGCGCACGGCATCCGGGGATTGCAGTTGTGGCTACGTTTCGTGTTGCCCGCCTCCGCCAATCCGCTGATTTCTCTGTTTGGCTTATCCATCGGCGGTCTGATTGGAGCCTCGCTGGTTGTCGAAACGGTGCTGAGCAGGCCGGGCCTGGGCCCTCTCTTCCTCGAAGCGATTGCCAGCCGCGATCTGGATGTGGTGACAGCGGTCATGCTGCTCTCAGCGGCGTTTCTGGTGGTGGGAAATCTTCTCGCGGATCTGGCGCTTGCCTGGAACGACCCGCGCCTGCGGGACGAGGATTCTCTTGTTTAAAAAGGCCGCCGCAGTCTCACTCCTCCTGCTGATTCTCCTCCTCGTCGTGCCCTGGGCAGGCGACCCGGTGACTCAGGATCGCAACGCCGTGTTCCATCCGCCGGACAGCAGCCACTGGCTGGGAACGGATGGTTTTGGCCGGGATGTGATGGCTCGTCTGACTGCAGGAACCCGACTCTCCCTGCTGGCGGGGCTGTTGGGGACTTCCCTTGCTCTCGTCTGCGCGGTATTGGCCGGGGCGATGGCCGGGTATTTCGGGGGCTGGCGGGACCGGATTGTAATGCACCTGGCGGAACTGTTCCAGTCACTTCCATGGCTGTGGTTTCTGCTGGGAATTCGTGCGCTTCTGCCCCTTTCGCTCTCGCCGGCAGCCGCTCTGATGTGCATCGCTCTGGTGGCGGGGCTCACGGCCTGGCCGCGCCCGGCACGGCTTTTGCGCGGCCTGGTTCGGAGCACTGCGCAAAGGGACTACGTCACAGCGGCGCGTGCTTTTGGCGGCGGCGATCTCTACTTGCTCCGCAGGCACATCATTCCGGAGGCTGCTCCGGTGCTCCTGGTCCAGGCTGTCACCCTTCTGCCGCAGTTCATCCTCGCGGAAGTAACGCTTTCGTTTCTCGGCCTCGGAATCGGCGAGCCCTCGCCCAGCCTGGGCGGCATGCTCAGCGCCCTGCGGGATTTGCATGTGGCCGGTGCCTACCCCTGGATGAATGCCCCTGTTATGGTGTTGGTGCTGCTGACACTCATTTGTCAATCGACATCCACCTGGCTCGGGGCTACACTGAGGCAGTGAAGGAGCGCGTGCGCCACTTACTACTGGTGTGGGGATGCATTTGGTTGCCCGGTCTTGCCCTTCCCCTGGCCGCTGCTGCGCCACGACGCCCGGAACTGGGTCGGCACGGGGGCGAAATTGCCATTGCTCAGCGAGCCGAACCAAAAACCCTGAATCCTGTTACAGCACTCGACGCCCCGTCGCGGGACGTCATCCGGCGCATGATGGGCGACCTGATTTCCATCAATCGCGAAACGCAGCAGACCGAACCGGCATTGGCGGAGTCCTGGAAAGTATCCAGGGACGGTCTACATTACACCCTCACGCTGCGGGATGGCCTAAAATTTTCGGACGGTCAGCCGTTTTCAGCCGATGACGTGGTGTTTTCGTTCGCGGTTTACCTGGACGAAAAGCTCAATTCCCCGCAGCGTGACCTGCTCATCATGGGGGAAAAGCCCATTCAGGTAGTGAAGCTGGACGCGCGCCATGTCCGTTTTGATCTGGCGACGCCCTATGCCGCGGCGGAACGACTCTTCGACAGCCTTGCCATGCTGCCGCGTCATTTGCTGGAGACTCCCTGGCGGGAGGGCCGTTTTGCCCAGATGTGGAACGCCGGCACGCCGCCCTCGCAACTGGTGGGCCTGGGCCCGTTCCGGCTGCGGGAGTACCGACCGGGGGAGTCGATCACGCTCGAACGAAATCCCTACTACTGGAAACGGGATGCCGCAGGCAAGCAACTGCCATATCTGGATTCCCTGCGGTTCGTATTTGTGCAGAACGAAGACGCCCAGCTGTTACGGTTCGTGGCGGGTGAGACGCAAATCCTGAACCGCTTCAGCGCGCGCTCGGCGCCTTTGTTGCCGGCGGGTTCTGTCACCGATGCCGGGCCGGGTCTGGAATACACGTTTCTGTTCTTCAATCTGGGGGAAGGCACAGCCGCCGGGCCCAAAGCCTGGTTTTCAAATACTGCATTCCGGCAGGCCGTTTCGCTTGCTTTGGATCGCGAAGCGATGGTGCGCCTGGTTTTCAACGGACACGCTTCACCACTGTCCGGCCATGTACCGCCAGGCAACACGCGGTGGGTGAATACTGCTATTCCCCATCCACCGCGTTCGCTGCAACAGGCTCGGGCCACCCTGGGCCGTGCGGGTTTCCGCTGGGCCGGGGATCATTCCATGCTCGATCCGGAGGGCCGCAAAGTCGAATTCTCTCTGATCACAAGCGCCTCCAATGAAGATCGACTCAAGCTGGCCACCATCGTTCAGGAAGATCTGCGACAACTGGGGATGGAAGTTCACCTGGCACCTCTGGAAAGCCGGAGCCTGATCGACAGGGTCACGCGGACGCGCCAGTTCGAAGCCTGCATGATGGCACTGGGCGGGGGCGATGCCGACCCCAATTCCGAGATGAACGTCTGGCTTTCAAACGCACCGATGCATCTTTGGAACCCCGGCCAGAAGAAGCCTGCAACCTCCTGGGAGACCGAAATCGACGATCTGATGCGGCGGCAGCTCGTCACGCTCTCTTATCCGGAGCGAAAGAAATTGTATGACCGGGTGCAGCAGCTTGAGGCCGGGCAGCTTCCGCTCATCACCCTGGTGAGCCCAAATATTCTGGTGGCGGCTTCGCAAGATGTCGGGAATTTCAGGCCGGCGGTGCTGGACCATTACACTCTCTGGAACGCGGAGTATTTGAATTTAAAAAAGGCGCCGCCTGTTGCGAAGGGCGGCCCTGCCCGTTGAACTCCGCCTCTGATGAAGCGCTGGTGGAAGCCTGCCTGGCCGGCAATCAGGCGGCCTGGGCGGCGCTGATTGCGCGCTACAAGAACCTGGTCTATTCCGTGCCCGCACGCTACCGGATGCCTCCGGAAGATGCAGCTGATATCTTCCAGCAGGTCTGGCTGGCGCTGTTTTCGGAACTCCCGAATTTGCGGCAGACAGGGGCACTGCGTTCGTGGCTGCTCACGGTGGCGGCCCATAAATGCTTTCATTTGCGGCGCAGGCAACTGCTGAGGGAAGGCAAGCAGGACTCACTGGCGGAAGAACTGCCCTCCGAGCCCCTTTCGGTGGACTGGCAACGTGAGTCAGAGAAAGAGCAGGTCTTCCGCGAAGCGCTGGCGCGCCTTCCGGAGCGGTGCGGCCGCCTGGTTCATATGCTGTTTTATGAGGATCCGCCATTGCCCTATGCGGACGTTGCACGGCGGCTTGGTCTTGCCGAAGGCTCCATTGGATTCATCCGCGGCAGGTGCCTGAAGAAACTGCGCGCGCAGCTCGAAAAGATGGGGTTCTGACCAATGCAGGACCCCATGCAGGACCCCATGCAGAACTGGATTCAGGCTCTCACTTCGCCGCAGTCTCCTCCGCTGGATGCGGAGCGTTGGGCCGCGGCTCACCCGGAGTTGCACGAACCCGCGAATGTGGTGGCCCTGCACCTCGCCGTGCTGGAGATTATCCATGTGGACCGGCCCGCGGCGTTGCTGCTGGCGGAGGCCGCCCTTGCCCTCGGGAATGCACTGAACCATCCTGCATCCATGGCGTTGGCCTGGAGGATTTCCGGCAACGCGCTCTATGCAAATGACCACTATGCGCGGGCGGTCGAGCACTACACGAACGGCCTGGAGCTGTTTCAGAGTCTGGGAAATGAAGCGGAGATTGGGCGAACGCTGAGCAGCGCGTTGCAGTCTCTGGGCTATCTGGGCCTTTATGACAAGGCTCTTGCCTGGGCCGCCAGGGCACGCCGAATTTTTGAACGGCTGGGGGATGAGGTCCGGCTGGCGAGGCTCAACAGCAACACGGGCAATCTGCTGTATCGGCAGGACCGGCATGGTGAGGCGGTGGAACTCTACGAGCGGGCGCTGAGCGCGTTTCAGCGGATCGGGAGCGCGCGGGATGTTGCCGCAGTCCTCAGTAATATTGCGGTGTGCCGTACGAGTCTGGGCGAGTTCAGCTCCGCACTACGTTCCTATGAGGCGGCGCGGGAGCACTGCGAAACCCATGGTCTGCGCCTGCTGGTAGCGGAAGCGGACTACAACATCGCGTGGCTGTATTACCTCCGCGGAGATTATGTTCGGGCCATGGACCTCTATGCCCGGACCCGGCTGCATTGCATTCAGGTATCGGACCACTACCACCTGGCGCTTTGCGACCTGGATGAGGCCGAGATGTATCTCGAACTCAATCTTGTGGCAGAGGGGCGGGAAATGGCGCGCCGGGCGGTAGAGCAGTTTGAGGTGTTGGGGATGGCCTACGAGCAGGCGAAGGCTTTGGTGAGCCAGGCGCTGGCGGAAGCCCACCTGGTGAGTACGGTTGCCTCCGCTGAGTTGTTTCGGAAGGCAAGGGTTCTGTTTCTGGCACAGGGCAACCGGATCTGGCCCGCAGTGATCGACCTGTACGAAGCGATGCTGGCCCGCCGCCGGGGAAACTCCCGCAGTGCCCTGCTGTTGTGTCGCCGTGCGGGGCGCGTACTGGCTGCTTCGCCGTTGCCCGGCAAGAGTGCGTTGTGCGAACTTCTGGAATCGCAGTTGCTGCTGGATCGGGGTGAACTTGTTCGGGCCCGTGAGCTTTCGCTTGCGGCATTGGGGCGGCTGGAGCTTTCCGAGACCCGCGCGCAACGTGTGGAGGCCTATTCACTGCTGGCCCGTATTGAGGAGACCGCCGGCAGAGAGCACGCGGCGTTCGGGTTTTGGCAGCGCGCCCGGCAGGAAGTGGAGACTCTTCGCAGCCGCCTTTGGGGCGAGAGCGTTCGGATCTCGTTCCTGAAGGACAAGCTTGCCGTCTACGAATCGCTGGCCTGGTTGTATCTGCGGCGTCGCGATTTCGCCCAGGCTTTCCTTGCCATTGAACAGGCAAAGTCCCGAAGTATGGCTGAGATGCTGGCGGCCCCGGAACTTCTGCTCGCCGATCCGGACACGAGTGACGCTCTCCGTGATTTGCATGCGGACTACCGGCAATTGGAAATCGCGGGGCTGTCTCCGGCGGGGGAGGCTGATCCGAATGGCGCCCCGAACACACCAGCCACGCACATAAAAGACCTGCGGGATCGTGTCCGCAGGCGTGAGGAAGAGCTTTCGCGGCGGGTTACCGGTGCCCGTTCGGGTTATGCATCCGGGTTGCAGTTGCCCGCCGGTCAGCCGGTTGACCCGGCTCTGCTGCATCAGGCTGTGCCCCAGGGCACTTTGCTGCTGGAATACTACGAAATTCGCGGTGTGCTGCACGTTTGCCTCATCGACAGCAAGGCGATGCGGATTGTGCCGGTGACGGAACTGGACAGAATCCGGACGGCTTTACGGTATCTGCAGTTGCAGATTGCACGAGTTCGCTCCGGCGGGGCGGATGCCGCGCATTTTGCACGGCGCAGCGCACAAGCGGCCCAAGTCCACCTGCAGGAACTTCATCAGGCGCTGCTGGGGCCAATTGGTGAAGTCCTGGAGCGCTATTCTCACCTGGTCATCATGCCGTGCGGGATTCTGCATGAGGTGCCGTTCCATGCGTTGTTCGACGGGAACACCTGGCTGATTGATACCCACACCATTTCGTTCGCGCCGAGCGCCCGGGTATTTGCGCTCTGTACGTCGCGACCGGCATCCGGGCAAGTCGGCGCGCTGGTTCTTGGTGTACCTGATGAAGGAACGCCGGCCATCGAAGTGGAGGCGAAGGTGGTGGCGGAGTCACTGGACGGAAGTCTGTTTCTGGGGGGTGAAGCAACCAGCGATGTGCTTCGGCAGTACGGTCCCCGGTGCCGCTATGTCCACGTGGCCACACACGGGATATTCCGGCGCGATAACCCGCTCTTCTCCGCGATCCGCCTGGGCGACTGCCGGCTGAACGTGCTGGATCTGTACAGCCTCTCTCTTGACGCGGACCTGGTGACACTCTCCGGCTGCAGCACCGGTCTGAATGCGGTGATCGGGGGAGACGAGCTGATGGGCTTGATACGCGGTGTTCTCTATGCGGGCGCGCGATCGGTTCTGGCGAGTCTGTGGGATGTTCATGACCAGAGCACGACCGAGTTTATGAAAAGTTTCTATGATGGTGTGAAGGGCGGAAAGGCGATGCCGGAGGCTCTGCGGGAGGCAATGCTGGAGGTGCGCGCCGCGTGGCCCCACCCGTACCACTGGGCGCCATTCATTCTGGTGGGCGCCGCAAAATAAGTTTGTTCTCCCCTATATTTTTGGGGCCGTGATGGTACTCACTTAGACGAGTGTTTGTGTAAAGCCGAAAAATGAGCCATTACGATCTGACAGCCTGGAGCGACTATGTGCGAGGTCTGCTCCCGCAAAGCACCACCGAGCAAATGGCGCGACATGCCGGAGAATGCACCTTGTGCGCCTACGATGCCAATCTTCTGGCGCGAACCGCGTCGACAGGTTTTGCGGATCGTGGCTTCCTGCCCCCGGTCGAGCTGGTCGCTGCAGCCGAGCAAATTCTGCCCTCTGCCCGGCGCCCGGTAAGCCTGGCCGCCGGGGCGTCGGAGTCTGTTGGTTTTCTTGCCGGGTTGCGCAGGTTACCTGTTTCTCTTCAATGGGATAGCTTCGATGGTGTGGTGCCCGCAGGCGTGCGTTCTCTGAAGTCGGATTCGCGGCATCTGGCCTATCGGGCCGGGCGTTATGCGGTAGACCTTTGGCTGGATACCGACCCTTCCGCCAGCTCCGTCACGTTGACCGGACAAATTGCCGATGCCCGTGAACCCGACATGCCCATGCCGGACATGCAGGCATTGCTGTTGAGCGGGAGCCATGTGCTGGCCACCACGACGACAACTGAATTTGGTGAGTTCTCATTGCGCGCCATGCCCGGGCCCGGTTTGCGGCTCATTATGCCGGTGGCGCCCGCCGGTGAGTATCTGGAAGTTGCTCTGAATTTCCCCGAGGTTCATGAGTCATGCTGACCATTCTGAATCGCGTGCGCCATTTCACCCGCCTCGCTTTTTCGGCGTGCGCGTTCTTCATGGCCGCGAGCGCCAATGCAGCCGATCCGCCTGCCTGGATGTTGACCGCGAGCCCGTCTGAGGTCAACGGCATTCTGGCCCGCCACAACTTCGCCATGCGGGATATGATTCGCCCGGGGCTTTACAAAGTGGCGATTTCTCCGACCATGACCTCCGCGCAATTGATGCGTGAGATCGCGGCGGATGCGAAGATTCAGGGTTTCGAATTTGATAACCGGGTGGACTCACCGGAAATGAAGCGCTCCTCCGTGATGAGCCCTTCTCTGTCGGCTCTGAACGCTGCTTTATCGGACCGCACCACGGTCACTTATTTTGGTGCCAGGGTTCGCGGTTCCTATGTGAACCAGACCGCCGTCTCCATCGTGGAGTTGTCGGGGGCGCTGAGCCGGTTTGGCGCAGGGCGGGCGACTGTTGCGGTGATTGATACGGGCATCGATCCCAATCATCCGGCGCTGAAGAGTTCGTTGTTACCGGGCTATGATTTTACGCGGAATATTGCCGGGTCGGCGTCAGAAATGGCGGATCTCAACCAGTCGACAGTCGCGATCCTGGACCAGTCAACCGTGGCGATTCTTGACAGCAAGAATTTTCCGCTGGTGCTGAATCAGTCCACCGTGGCGATACTGGATCAGTCGACAGTGGCGATTCTGGATTCCATCAAGGTCCCCTCCGATTTCGGCCACGGGACCATGGTGGCCGGATTGATTCACCTGGTGGCTCCTGAGGCGCGTATTCTGCCCCTGAAGGCCTTCCGAGGGGATGGTTCTTCCAACTTGTCGGATATCATTCGGGCCATCTACTACGCGGTGGATCATCAGGCGAAGGTGATCAATATGAGCTTCAGCACCACTGCTCCGTCGAATGAACTGGCAGCGGCTATCGCCTACGCGCGCGCCCGCTCGGTGATCTGCGTTTCTTCGGCAGGGAACGAGGGTAAGGAGATGGTGGTCTATCCGGCAGGTTACGTCGGCGTGATTGGGGTGGGCAGCGTGAGTTTTGCCGATCTCCGAAGCGCGTTCAGTAACTATGGCGTTCGGAGCGTCCGGACGTCTGCCCCGGGCGAAGGTCTGATCACCACCTATCCGGGGAATAACTATGCCGGTGTATGGGGCACGTCGTTCAGCACCGCACTGGTCTCCGGCGCGGCTGCGTTGATCGCGCAAGTCCGGCCGGAGATCGCGGTGCCTGATTTTGCCGACGCGATTGACCACGGTAAACGAATTGAGCAAAAAATGGGCGATGCGCGCCTGGATGTGCTGCTGAGCACGTTTTACGCCCTGCTGAATTGGTAATCCGGGTGCGCCGGGTGAAACCGCCTGGCGCACCCGCGATCTATAACACTCAAAATGCTCTGATCATTCGTGTTCAATTTGCAGGATGCAGCGCAGGGTGTCGCGCGCGATGAGCAGTTCCTCTTCAGTTGGAACGACCCACACAGGAACGCCGCCTTTCCCGACTTGACGATGATCCCGGCTGTCTGCTTCGTTCTTTGACGCATCAATGGTGATTCCAAGACTGTCCAGATTCCGGCAGATTTGGCTTCGGATTTTCGGAGAGTTCTCGCCGATGCCACCCGTGAAGATCAGCGCATCCGCCCCGTTCATCGCAGCCAGATAGGAACCGATGTATTTCCGGACTCGGTAACAAAAAGCCGCCACCGCGAGGGCTGCCTGCTCATTGCCTCCTTCAGCCGCCTTCAGCACGTCCCGCATGTCATTGGAAACGCCCGAGAGACCTTTCAAGCCGCTTTCTGAATTGAGGATTCTCAGTACTTCGCCGGGTTCGTGTTTCTCATGGGTAATCAGATGGAGGATCGCGCCCGCGTCCACGTCACCCGCGCGCGTCCCCATCAAAAGGCCTTCAAGGGGGGTGAAACCCATCGAAGTATCGACGGATTTTCCAAATTCAACGGCGCAGACGGAGCAGCCGTTGCCTAGATGGCAGGTGATCAGGCGGTAGTCGGAACGCTTCTTCGCGTGGATCTGCGCGAATCGCCACGAAACGTAGCGGTGCGAAATGCCGTGAAATCCATACCGCCGAATTCCATTTTCGGCCAGGTATTTGTAAGGCAACCCGTAAGCATAGGCGTGGGGCGGCAGAGTATGGTGAAACGCGGTATCAAATACTGCCACCTGTTGCGCATTCGGCAGGTAGCGCCGCGCGGCGCGGACGCCCGCCAGGTTGTGTGGGTTGTGCAGTGGCGCCAGCGCTCCCAGCGCGTCGATATTCCGCTCCACCTCGTCGTCAATCAGGACCGAGGTGTGATACTTGTCGCCCCCGTGAACAATTCGGTGCCCAATGGCATCCACGGGGATCTGGTTGATCTTCTGAAAAACGGAATCGAGGGCGTCCGTCATACTCGAAACACGTTCCACCGCCCCCTGGGCCAGAAGCAGATCGGAATCGTCCGCGATCATTTGCGGCGTCGTTTCCCAGAGATCGAACTTCAGCGAAGAACTGCCGGCGTTCAGAACCAGAATTTTCATTCGGCGGACCAGCGCCAGTTGGTAATTTCGGGCATGTCCTCACCATGTTGCCGAATGTACGCGGTATGGTCCATTAATTTGTCGCGAAGTTGCTGCCGAAGGTGTGCCGCGACGTTGTTCAGCCGGGGAACGCGGTCGATGACGTCAATGGCCAGGTGGTAGCGGTCGATCTGGTTCAGCACGCACATATCGAAGGGCGTTGTGGTGGTGCCTTCTTCCTTGTAACCGCGCACGTGCAGTTGCTGATTGGTGCGCCGGTAGGTCAGCCGGTGGATCAGCCAGGGGTACCCGTGATAGTTAAAAATGATCGGAGTATTTTTGGTGAAGATCGAATCGTATTCCTTGTCAGAGAGCCCGTGGGGATGCTCGCTTTTGGGCTGTAGCGTCATCAGGTCGACCACGTTGACAACGCGAATCCGCAGATCGGGTATATGTCGGCGTAACCAGTCCACCGCGGCCAGTATTTCCAGAGTGGGGACGTCACCGGCGCAGGCCATCACAACATCCGGTTCCAGCCCGTTGTCGTTACTGGCGAACTCCCAGATGCCGAGACCGACGGTGCAGTGCCGGATCGCTTCATCCATGGTGAGCCATTGCGGTTCGGGTTGCTTGCCGGCAACGATGACATTGACGTAGTTCCGGCTTTGCAGACAGTGGGCGGTTACAGAGAGAAGCGTGTTGGCGTCGGGGGGCAGGTAGACGCGAACGATCTCGGCTTTCTTATTCATCACGTGGTCGATGAAGCCGGGGTCCTGATGGCTGAAACCGTTGTGGTCCTGCCGCCAGACGTGGGAGGTCAGCAGGTAGTTCAGTGACGCGATTGGCCTGCGCCACGGAATGTTGCGGCAGACTTTCAGCCACTTCGCGTGCTGGTTGAACATGGCGTCGATGATGTGGATGAAGGCTTCGTAGCAGGAGAAGAAACCGTGCCGGCCAGTCAGCAGGTAGCCTTCCAGCCAGCCCTGGCACATGTGTTCGCTGAGGATTTCAATTACCCGGCCGTCGGGTGCGACATGGTCGTCATCGGGCAGAATTTCCGCCGTGGAGCAGCGGTTGGTCACCTCGAACAGGGCGTTCCAGCGATTGGAATTCGTTTCGTCCGGAGAGAACGCGCGGAAGTTCTTCGCGTCGTCATTCAGTTTCATCACGTCACGCAGGTAATTGCCCATGACGCGGGTGGATTCGGCGTCGACAGCCCCGGGCTTTGGAACCGATACGGCGTAGTCAGCGAAGCTGGGGAGAATGAGGTCTTTTAGCAGCAAGCCGCCGTTGGCGTGAGGATTGGCGCTCATTCGGGCTGCGCCTTTTGGAGCAGTATCCGCGTATTCCTGGCGGAGTGTTCCGTGTTCGTCGAACAACTCTTCCGGCTTATAGCTGCGGAGCCAGTCGTCGAGCATCTTCAACTCGTCAGGGTGTTCGCGCGGGCCTGCGAGGGGAACCTGGTGGGAACGGAAGGTGCCTTCCAGTTTTTTGCCGTGCAGGGATTTAGGCCCGGTCCAGCCCTTGGGCGAACGCAGGATGATCATCGGCCATACCGGCCGCTGCTTGTAGCCGTTCGTGCGGGCGTCGGCCTGAATGGACCGGATTGCCGTGATCACCTCATCCATGGCGATGGCCATCTGCTGGTGCATCAGGGCGGGGTCATCACCTTCCACAAACCAGCACTTGTAACCGTAACCTTCAAACAGGGATTGCAGTTCGGCATGCGGCAGGCGCGCCAGCACAGTGGGCCCTGCTATCTTTGCGCCGTTCAGGTGGAGAATGGGGAGGACAGCGCCGTCGCGTTCAGGATTGAGGAATTTGTTGGAATGCCAACTGGTGGCGCAGGGGCCGGTTTCTGCCTCCCCGTCACCCACCACGCAGCAGGCGAGCAGATCGGGATTATCATAAACCGCGCCAAAGGCGTGCAGCAGGGAGTAGCCGAGCTCGCCGCCTTCATGGATGGAGCCTGGCGTCTCCGGCGCGACGTGGCTCGGAATGCCACCGGGGAAAGAGAACTGACGAAAGAGCCTGGCGATTCCCTGCTCGGTTTGGGGAATGTTCGGATATACCTCAGAATACGTTCCTTCCAGATAGGTGTTGGCCACCACGCCGGGGCCGCCATGACCAGGCCCGCAGACGTAGATGGCGTTCAGGCTACGGAGCTTGATGACCCGGTTCATGTGGGCGTAGATAAAGTTCAGGCCAGGTGTTGTGCCCCAGTGGCCAAGCAGCCGGGGTTTGATGTGCTCCCGGGTAAGGGGCTCGCGGAGCAGGGGGTTGCCAAGAAGATAGATCTGGCCGACGGAGAGGTAGTTGGCTGCCCGCCAATACGCGTCGAGTTGCTGCAGTTCTAAATCGCTTAACATGGCCATACCTTAGCGTATTACCTCAACCGAGCATTCTGAATGAATTGCCACGCTTTCCGAAACACTGCCGATCAGGAGGCGTTTGATGCCGCGACGACCGTGGCAGCCCATCACAATCAGGTCTGCATTCCATGCAGTCGCCTCCTGGATGATGAGCTTGTTGGCGGAGTCGATGGGAACCAGGACGTGATCGGAAACCGTGAAACCGGCGTCGGCGAGGATTGTTTCTGTCGCCGCAATGGCTTTTTGTGTGTGCCGCATCGCCTCTTCGCGCAGCATACCTGCCTCGGTGCTGTTGGTGTGGGGCGGATCGAGGAATCGCACGGAGGCCGATATGGGCTCGACCACGCTCATGACCCTGAATTCACACCCCTCCGGCCATTGGCGGACAGCGATGGATCGCGCGGCTGCCAGTGAGAACTCCGAGCCGTCTGTCGGGACGAGTACTTTTCGGAGAGTGCCTGTTCGGACGATCTGGACGGAACAGGGTGCATGACGGAGGATGGCGCGCGCAATCCGACTGTTCAGAAAAGGAAAGCCGTCCTCGCGACGGGGTGCCCCGAGGAGGATAAGATCGCTTTTGAGTACGATGGCCTCCTCTGTAATGGTGTCGTGCGGGTCGCCTTCCAGCACATAGGGGAGGGCATTCAGGCCACTGGCTTTCAGGCAGGAAGCCGTGAGTTCGGCTCTCTCTTCGGCGTGTTCGGAAGCCCGTGTCATGAGATCGGGAACAGACTCCGGGAGAAACTCGTCGGGGACATCTTCCACGACGGCGACAACGCTGAATTCGGTGTTTTTAGGCCATAGTCGGGATGTTACATGCTGCACCAGATCTTCATGCGGGAGGGTGGGATCTACGGCGAGAAGGATCTTCATGCAACGGGCAGAGCAGGTGGAGTTCCATATTTCAGACCGGTTACTGCTGCCACGCTGACGCGGGCAGAATTCAAAAGCTGCGGGACCCGGCCCCGCTTTTCGAACCATGCTCAAGGGTGAAAATTACGGCCCACCGTTCCCAGGCTCAATTCGCGCCTGCTTTGCAGAAATTTGCGGCGCGCACCGCCCGGCGGCAAGACCCCCGATGCTACCGTGGCGCCGTGAGAGGACAGCGATCTCAACTGATGGCAGGCAAAGTGGTTGTTACCCGCTTGCCTTCGTCCCACCTCACCCCTGGATCCACTCCTTGACCCCCACCCTATCTGAATGGTTAAATATTCATTGAGTTGAATAAAAATTCATGACAGCCGTTTCAGCCCCGCCGCTCACCAAAATTGCCCATCCCGATTTCACCCAGGATCTTGATCTCACAATCCCCGAACTCCGTGCGCTGCTTGACCTTGCGGCCGACGTCAAACGGTTGCCCTCCCTTTACTCGTCCCGCCTGGCGGGCAAGTCCATTGCCCTGCTTTTCGAAAAGCCCTCGCTCCGCACACGTATGACCTTTGAGCTTGCAATCCAGCAATTGGGCGGCTTCTCGATCCTGAATGACGGGCCGATTGGTTCCCGCGAACCGCTGAAGGACGTGGCGCGCAATCTGGACCGCTGGGTGAGCGCGATTGTTACCCGCACCTTCCTGCAGAAGACCGTCGATGATCTGGCGAAGTGGTCGAAGGTGCCTGTAATCAACGCGCTGTCGGATATGTGGCACCCCTGCCAGGCGCTGGCGGATATGCAGACCTTGCGGGAACAGTTTGGCGCATTGAAGGGTCTGAAGCTGGCGTTCGTGGGCGACGGCAACAACGTCGCGCATTCGCTGATGCTCAACGCAGCTCGTCTCGGAATGGACTTCGCGCTCGCGAATCCTCCGAAGTACGACGCCAGCTCGGAAATCGTGGCGGACGCGCACGCTGTCGCGGCGGCGAACGGCGTCACGATTACTCTCACGAACGATCCCGCTGAAGCGGCCTGCGGCGCGCACGCGATTTACACCGACGTTTGGGCAAGTATGGGCGCGGAAAACGAGGCGGCTGAACGCCGAACCGCCTTTGCCGATTATCAGGTGGACGAAGACCTGTTCACGCACGCGGCCCCGAACGCGGTGTTTATGCACTGCCTGCCTGCCAAGCGCGGTGAAGAGGTGACGGACGCGGTGATCGAATCCGCCCGCTCGGTGGTTTTTGATCAGGCGGAAAACCGGCTCCATGCCCAGAAAGCACTCTTACTGATGCTGCTTTCGGAAGGACAAAAAGCTTGAAACTCTGGGGCGGACGCTTCGAAACCGGACCTTCGGAAGTCTTTGAACGGTTCTCGAATTCTCTTCACTTTGACCGGCGGCTGATTGATGCCGACGTGCGCGGCTCGCAGGCTTTTGCGCGTTCGTTGACACGCGCCGGCGTGCTGACGGAAGACGAGTGCGCGGCCATTGTAAACGCGTTCGATTCCATCCGCGCGGACGCCGCTGATCCCTCCTTTTTTGAAGGCGCTACCGATGAGGACGTGCACAGCTTCGTGATCGGCAAACTGGGGCAGCGCGTGGGCGATTTGGCAGGCAAGATTCACACGGGGCGCAGCCGCAATGAACAGGTGTCGCTCGACGTGCGGCTGTGGCTGCGCGATGAATGCGACCATGCCGCCAAACTGCTGCGCGGCGTCATGCACTCGTTGCTGGAACTGGCCGGGAAGTACCCGGATGCGGTGATCCCCGGCTATACGCATCTTCGGCGCGCGCAGCCTGTCCTGTGGGCTCACTACCTGCTGGCGTATTTCGAGATGTTTCTGCGCGACTATGAGCGTTTCGCCGAAGCCCGCAGGCGCACGAACGTGATGCCGCTGGGGTCCGGCGCACTGGCGGGCAGCGGTTTTCCACATGACCGTGAAGCCATTGCCCGAGATCTCGATTTTACTGAAATCACACGGAATTCGATGGATGTCTCGGCTGATCGCGACTTCGCGCTCGATTACCTCTACGCCGCGTCGGTAACCATGATTCACCTGAGCCGTCTGGCCGAGGACTGGATTCTGTATTCGTCGGAAGAGTTTGGCTGGATGGAGTTAGGTGACGGGGTGACCAGCGGATCGAGCCTGATGCCGCAGAAGAAGAACCCGGATTCGCTGGAATTGATTCGCGGCAAGTCAGGCCGCGTGCTGGGCTCGTTGAACTCGCTGTTCATCACGATGAAGGGTTTGCCGATGACCTACAACCGCGACATGCAGGAGGACAAAGAACCGCTCTTCGATGCGGCAGACCAGGTGAATGGGTGCCTCGAAATGGCCGCGATTGTGGCCGAATCGGTGGTGCTGAAGCCGAAGGTTCCGTTTGACGCAGCCGAGGAAAGCTGGGTGGTGGCGACGGACCTGGCCGAGGCTCTGGCGCGCAATGGCACGGCCTTCCATTCTGCCCATCAGATTGTGGGTCGGCTGGTGCTGGAAAGTGTGCGGGCAGGTAAGAAGCCGAGTGACTGGAACGCGGAATCGCTGGCGAAGTTTGCGCCGGAATTCACGCCGGAGATCGCCGTGCTGCTGGATCCCCGGGAAGGCATGAAGACTCGCGAAATTCTGGGTGGCACCGGCCCGGAGACGGTGGCGGCAGCTCTGGTGACCGCGCGACTGCGGTTGGCAAACCTGGTATGACGAAGAGCTTCCGGCAGGGTCAGACTCTGAAGCTGATACGCAGCCGGGGCATTTTCACGCAGGATGAGCTTGCCCGTGCGCTGAAGGAAGTGGGGATTGATGCAACCCAGGTGACGCTCTCCCGCGACATGAGGGAACTGGGTCTGGTCAAGACCACTGATGGATACCGGGAACTGGAACGGGAAACGCAGAACCTTCAGTTCGCCACGCTTGCCACCGAGTTCCTGCAGGATGTTCGGCAGGCGCAGAACCAGATTGTTTTGAAGACGGCCCCCGGGCATGCGAGTTCGGTGGCGGTTGCTCTGGATGACGAGGAATGGCCGGAGATTATCGGCACAATCGCGGGTGATGATACGATCCTGTTGATTTGTCCGGATACCGTGACGGCCGAAGCGGTACGGAAGAAACTGCTGGAATTGCTGGAGTCTTAGTGGCCCCGACAAGCCGGGGCAAGATCGCCGGCACCACGGTAGCACCGGCGGTCTTCGCTTTCATGAAAATTCGTGGCCCGAGGTGCCATGGAGGCACAGAAGCAATAGCCGCTTCAGGCTAAATCCACTCCCGATAGGTTTCCAGCAACAGGCGCAGATCTTCAATGTCAGCGGGGCGGGTATTCATCAGCGGCGGACGTACCGGACCCGCAGGCATCCCCAGGATTTCCATGGCATCTGTCATCACGGAAACTTCGTAGCCTTTGGCGCGCTCGCGCAGCGCGTAGAGGGGATTGACCCACTTTGCCATCAGAACGTCGAGCGCCGCGAAGTCGCGCTTCATGCCGGCATGGGATAGCGCAAGGGAGAGTTTCGGCGCAATATTCGAAATGCTGGAGGTGTAGGCCTGCACGCCTGCCGCGAAGTAGGTGGGGACGCAATCATCGCCCAGTCCACCGAGCCACGCCAGTCGGTCCCCGTTGTAATTCATGATGCGCTGGTAGGTGCGACCGTTGCCCTGCCCATCTTTCCACGCGGCGAGGGTTGGCACGCGGTCGGCCAGTCGCGCCACCTGCTGCGGGGTGAATACCGCCCAGTCGCGACTATAGATCATCAGGGGCAGGGGAGTGGCGTTGCCGATCGTTTCGTAGTACTGGAAGAGCCCTTCCTCGGGGGCGTTGGAGTAATACGGAGGCAGCACCAGAACGCTTTCCGCGCCCGCCCGCTCCACGCGCCGCGCGATATCCGCGCCCATCACACCGTTGTACCCGGTGCCCGCCACCACGGGCATGCGACCGGCCACGGCATCCACGGTAACCTTAACCACCTGCTCGATTTCTTCCGGAGTCATCGAGTAAACTTCGCCTGTGCCGCCGGCTGCCACCATGGCACAGAAGGGATGCTTTGCCATCTCATCGACGTTCTTTGCGAGGCCGTCGAGATTGAGGGAAAGATCGCGGTTGAAAGGGGTGACGGGGAATCCGAACACTCCCGTGAATTGTGTGGCGAATTGGCGCGGAGTCATCCCCTCTTTTGTATCACGCGAAAAACTCTGAGAATTCCTGTGGGTTACCGCACTTTACCCATAGTGCCGCGAAACCGAATCAAAGGCGATGCGTTGTACATCGCGTGGAAACTGAAGGACGTGGACGCCTCCACCGCCCGGGAGGTGCAGGCGCGTTTGACCGGGGGTGAGGGCAGGAAGCTCTACCGGCTCCAGTCGTGGGTGATTCTTGATGGTGAAGTGCAGGCTCTGCTGCAGCCTGCCTCGCCGCTTGAAGAGATCACCGGGGCGATTTGGGGAGAGGGCATGAGCCCGCTGCGCACCCGCTGGATCGCAGGAACCCGTGCCTGCGCGGAAGCGGCACGGGAGATTGAAACGGCTCCGGTGTTGCGGGGCCTGGCTCTGCGACCGGAGCAATGGCCTTATTCGAGCGCGGCTTTAGAGTAGTTGTGCGGCGCGCCGAGCGATCTGGAGGCATTCGGCGTCAGGGCCGGTTGTCACGGCGACCGTTTGGTACTCTGTGCTCCTGGCTGAGGCTGGTTGTTCGGCCCCGATCTGCGCCGTTACATTCCGCCCGCCCGGCGTTTTACGGACGTAAGTCGAAATCTGACGCGCTCCATCTGTGAAAACCAGGTGGAGCGCTTTCTGTCCGTCCAGGCCGCAGGTTCGGGCATGAAGAATCCGGAAACCATCCGGCGCGAGTGAGGCCGCTTTCTCGCCGGTCATCCCGAACTTCGGTTCGAATTCGACCAGTTCCGTGGTCCAGCGGCGGGGCTTGTGCTCCATCACTTCGAGCCGATGGCCGCGTGCGGCGTCGACAAGGATTCCTGGAGGCTGGTTTGTACTGATGAAGGCCGCGATCAGGACTGCGGCCGCTATAGCCGCTACGCCTGCCCGGCGTTTGCGAAGTTGCGCGGAGATCTGGCGGAGAACGCGCCGCTCTAAAAATGCGGCGTGAATCGGGGCCTCCCAAAATGCTTCCGAGATCCGTGCGTCCAGATCCTGCAATTCCTTCTCGCTCGTTTGATTTTATGCTCCAGTGTGAGCTTTTCCCGCAACGCCTGCCTCGCCCGGCTCAGGCGCGACATCACGGTCCCAACAGGGATGGAGAGTATCTCCGCAACTTCGCTGCAACTGAAGCCCTCCACCACCGCCAGAAGAATCACTGTGGATTGATCTTCCGGCGACGCTTCCACCGCCTGACGAACTTCCATCGCGTCCTGTACCAGGTCTTCCGCCGCTTCTACGCTGCGGGTCAGGCGGCGGGCGAAGCGCAGCAGACTGCCTGTGTGGGGAAGTGCGGTCTGTTCGAAATCTGCCTGAAGCTTCGACACGGAACGACCGGTCTATTTCTCCAGGGCCGTCAGCGCTTCCAGCACTTCCTGGCTGTGCGGATTCGGGTTGACCTTTGTGTAGACCTTACAAATGACCCCCGCCGGATCGATCAGAAATGTGTTACGGGCGGCTACGGCACCATTTGCTGCAAGTGATCGATAGGAGGAGATCATTTCCTCGCCCGAATCGGCAAGCAGCTTAAATATGAGGCTTTCTTTGGTGCAGAACTGCTGGTGGGAATCAAGGTCGCGCTCAAAGTTATGAGCTTCGATGGTGCAGCCCTGGGTCATGTCCTTCGGGTAAAAATACAGAACCACCCACTGGCCACGAAGATCCTTCAGGCTGACCGTTTTGCCTTCCTGGGACTGCAGGGTAAAATCCGCAGCTTTGCTGCCTTCAACGGGCAGTTCGCTGGTGGGTGCATTGACGGGTAGAACTGCGGCCGGAAGGAAGGCGAAAGCAGGGGCAGCGAGTGTAGAAAGACTTCTCATACTCTCTGTGATGCCTGGTTTCGCCCGATTCATCCCCCGGACGAAATTATTGCGGGGAAGTTACTTGCGGGAGCCGCGCTTGGGGTTCTTCAGAGCCGTCTGGCGCATTTTCGACTTCTTGCGCTTAGGCTTGCTGATGATGAAGGTCCCGCTTCCGATGTATTCGGCTTTGTAAAGGTTTTCTGCTGATGCCAAGTGTGAAACTCCGTTTCGGGTTTAGATTGAACTTTCATTGTAGCGCGAACCTTGCGAGGTGACACTATAGAGAGAGATGGGGATGCCTGGGGAGTGCGGTGTGAAGTTGCTGACGGGGATTCTGCTCTGGGCTGTGGCAGCGCCAGGGCAGTCGAATCTTCCGACGAAAGACGAGATTCGGCAGGTGTTGAACGGCCTGTCCTCCATCACCGGATTTCAGGTGCGGAAGCAACTCCCGTTCCAGTCGGTGACGCGCGATGAAATCAATAAATACCTGAAGGACCAGATCAAACGTTCGGTGAGGCCGGAGGAGTTGCGGGCCGAAGAAGCCACGCTGAAGAAGTTCGGTTTTGTGCCTCCGGATTTTGACCTGAAAAAGACCACCATCGAACTGCTGACCGAGCAGGCCGCGGCGTTTTACGATTTCCATCGCAAGAAGCTCTTCATTTCTGATTGGGCGACCCGAAATATGCGCGAAACGGCACTGGTGCACGAACTGGCGCACGCGCTGGCTGATCAGAATTTCCCTATCCAGAAGTTTCTGGGCAAGGGCAGCGAGGATAGCGAGGCATCCCAGGCGAGGGAATCGGTGGTGGAAGGTCAGGCCTCCTGGCTGATGATCGAGTTCGCCGCCCGGCAGGCGGGTCGCTCCTTGAAAGACCCGGAAACGGCGAGCGAGTTTCTGAAAGATCAATCTGACAGCGACGATGGCGCATACCCCGTCTTCAGTAAAGCTCCCCTGTATATCCGGCGCACCCTGATGTTTCCCTATGAAGACGGGCAACGGTTCCAGCAGGCGGTCTTCCTGAAGGAGGGCAATGCCGCGTTTGCGCGGGTGTTTGAGCAGGCCCCGGTTTCCACCGCGCAGATTATCCATCCCGATAGATATTTTGCGAAGGTGGTGGCTACCACGCCGGAACTTCCGAAGCCAATTCGGCGTTCGAAGGCATTTGTGAACGGCAGCGTGGGGGAACTCGACCAGCGGATCCTTTTGCAGCAGTACCTCGACACGGGTTCCGCCGAGAAGCTGGCGCCGAAGCTGCGGGGCGGCACCTATCGAATCGATGAGATGAAGGGCGACAACCGGCTGATGCTGGTTTACGTTTCTGAATGGGAAGACGAGAAAGCGGCGGGCCAATACTTCGACGCCTACCAGCGGGTGTTGCGGGGCAAGTGGAAGCAGGTGGACGTGACGCTGCAAAACGCCACGAAGTTTTCCGGCAAGAGCGAGGACGGGTACTTTTCGGTTGAGCTCAAAGGCACGAAGGTGCAAAGCGAAGAGGGCTTCGCCGAACCGGTAACTTCAGGGTCCGGCGCGTAATCCACAGCGTCTTTCGGGAACATCTGTACTGAAAACGGCGTAGAATCCGGTTATGGATCTTCTCGTGAACGGCGTGCGTCGCCGTATACAGAGTTCACCGGATCGCCTTTTGCTGGCGGTACTGCGCGATGAACTGGACCTGACCGGCACGAAGTACGGGTGCGGCGAAGGGCAGTGCGGGGCCTGTACGGTGCTGGTGGATGGCGCGGCGGTGCGATCCTGCCTGACGCCGGCGAAAGCTGCCGAAGGCAAAGAGATCACCACGATTGAGGCGCTGGAAGTGAATGGGCGGCTGCATCCGGTGCAGGAAGCGTTTATCGATGCTGACGCCCTGCAGTGCGGGTATTGCACGGCGGGCATGATTATGAGTTCGGTTGGGCTGCTGAAGAAAAAACCGAATCCGAGTGATGCGGAGATCCGGTCAGGTCTGCAGGGCAACGTGTGCCGGTGCGGGACATATCCCCGAATTATTGCTGCGGTGCGGGCGGCGGCGAAGATGTCAGGTGGGCAGCATGCCTGATGACATTCCTGACGTAGAACGCTACGAACTCCGTGAAGGGCCGAGCTATCGCTTCATGCCTGATCGCCGCGATTTTCTGAAGTTGCTGGGCGGCGGGCTGGTGGTGTTGCTTGCGCTGCATTCGGAGGCGGATGCGCAGCAGGCTGCCGCGCCGCAGGATATCGGGGCCTGGCTGCACATAGCGGAATCCGGGGCGATTACGGTTTACACAGGCAAGGTGGAATTTGGTCAGAATATTCGCACTTCCCTGACGCAGGCCGTCGCCGAGGAACTGCATGTGAGCCCGCCAAAGATCACCATGGTGATGGGCGACACCATGCTGACGCCCTACGACAGGGGCACATTCGGCAGCCAGACGACTCCGAACATGGCTCCGCAACTGCATAAAGTGGGCGCGGCTGCCCGGGAGATGCTGCTGGATCTGGCGGCGCAGGCGTGGAAAGTGGACCGGGCGTCGCTCTCTCCGGGTGATGGCGAAGTGCGGAATGCCAACGGCGCACGGTTGAGTTTCGGGGAATTGACCAGGGGTCAGAAGCTGACAAAGACCATCACGGCGGATGCGCGCGTGACGCCCGCCGCCGAATGGAAAATCGCCGGTCACGACCTGCTCAAAGTGAATGCCCGTGCGATTGTGACCGGTCGCGAGAAGTACACTTCCGACATGGAGTTGCCGGGCATGCTGTACGGTCGCGTGGTGCGGGCTTCGGGGTTCCAGGCAAAACTTGTTTCCGCCG
The DNA here is from genome assembly GCA_038319515.1 of Bryobacterales bacterium. Lineage (GTDB taxonomy): Bacteria > Acidobacteriota > Terriglobia > Bryobacterales > Bryobacteraceae > BOG-234. The sequence continues at coordinate 18,709 of JBBQDH010000003.1, read as the reverse complement.
ACGTTAAAGCCGCGGAGCAGATGCCAGGTGTGGTCGCGGTGCACGACGGGGAATTCATCGGCGTTGCGTGTGATGATTCGGCGAAGCTGGACAAAGCTGCGGCGTCCATCAAAGCGGAATGGCGGGTTCCGGCGCAAACCAATTCGCGCGACGTCTACGGGCACCTGAAGTCGAGCGCGAAGACACCACCAAACTGGCAGCCGGTTGAGGGAGACGTCAGGCTGGAGGCGAGTTATAACGTCGCTTACATCGCCCACACGCCTCTGGAGCCCCGCTGTGCGGTGGCGCAGTGGGATGGCGACAGGGTCACAGTCTGGACCGGTACCCAGGTGCCGTTTGGCGTGAAGTCGGAGATTGCCGAAGCTTTCGCCATGCCGGAGGATCACGTGCGGGTCATCGTCCCGGCCACGGGTTCAGGATATGGGGGCAAACACACGGGCGAGTGCGCGGTGGAAGCTGCCCGGCTGGCAAAAGCGGCAGGCAAACCGGTGAAGCTGCAGTGGACCCGGGAAGAGGAATTCACGTGGGCTTATTTCCGTCCCGCCGGTGTCATCGAAGTGCGCAGCGGGGCCCGCAAAGACGGGACGGTAACAGGCTGGCAGTTGCACAACTACAACTCGGGTGGCGCGGCGCTGCGGAGCCCGTACAACATCCCGAATCAGGTGGCGGAGTTTCACGCCTGCGATTCGCCGCTGCGGCAGGGCTCCTATCGCGGCCTTGCAGCCAGTGCCAATCATTTCGCGCGGGAATCCCACATGGACGAACTGGCGCGCGCGGTCGGGATGGAGCCGGCTGCCTTTCGGCTGAAGAACGCAAGCGATCCCCGGCTGCGGGCTGTGATTGAGGCGGCGACGGAGCGTTTCCGCTGGGGGCGCGCGAAAGACCGCCCAGGGCAGGGCTTCGGCATGATGGCGGGCTTTGATAAGGGTGGCTATGTCGCCGCCTGTATTGAGCTGACGGTCACCAACGGCAGAGTGCGGATTGACCGCATTGTGCAGTCGTTCGAATGCGGCGCGATTGTCAATCCCGATCAACTGCGCAATCAGATTGCGGGCGGCACGATGATGGGGATTGGCGGCGCTCTGTTTGAGGCGATTGAATTTGAAAACGGGAGGATTCTGAATCCGCGCCTTTCCAAATACCGCGTTCCCAGATTCAGTGACCTGCCGGAGATTGATGTGGTGCTGGTGGATCGCAAAGACCTGCCGTCGGCCGGGGCAGGGGAGACGCCGATTGTGGCGGTGGCGCCGGCTGTGGCGAACGCCATTTTCGATGCAACGGGCAAGCGGTTGCGCACGATGCCGCTCAAGCTGGACATCTAATTTTCAGAGGGCTTTGACGCCTGGTCAATCACGATGATTTCGGTCGCGATCTTCTGCGGCCTGAGCGTCAGACCCAGACCCTGAATTGCCGTGAAGATGGAGGGGCCGGTTTGGGCGATCGGCTCTGGTCTCTCGCCCGACTTGCTGAGCGGGGCGGAAGTTTCATCGGGGCTCCACTCCATCGCGAAATCGTACCTGGCCGCAAGATCGGTCTTGTCCCCTACCGGCTGACCGAGCGCGTAGGCAAGAATGCCCGCCAAACCGGCCATGTCAGTACTGGTGGCCGTCAAAGTGCGTTGGCCGGTGGTGGCGCTGCGGCCCATCACCAGGCTGTGTTCTTCCGAAGCGGCCTGCCCGAACCTTACTCCGTCGCGGCTCACCACGAGTGCGTAGCCCGAGACCTCTTTCGAATCTTTGTGGATAATGAGCCCGAAACGGTCGGCGAGCATTCGCTGCAACATCAGTTTGCGCTCCGCATCGTTGGTCTCACCAGGAAACGTCGCCAGAATCTCATAATGATCAGAGCCCGCCCAGGCTGGTCCGCCAGTAACCTGGAAGCCCTGCACTCCCCACGCGAACTGCACAATGTCACGAAGTGCCTGATTCTTCCCGCGAAGCCGTCCAGGCGTCAGATTGTACCCACTTCCCCGCACGCCGGAGGGACTGGGTTTTATGGAGACTGCTTCGAAGTCCGCCGCAGGGGCGATCAGCGCGAACAACATTTGCCAAACCAGTATTCGTTTCACGCTTGTGAGACGCCGGGCGCTGGTGACGGTTGGCAGGTTTGGGTATAGACTAGCGTTCATGAAAACCGCCATGAAAACTGCGCTCGTTTTGTTGATGCTCTGCGTGCCCGCGTTTGCCGCTGAGTCTGCGGCTGAGAAAGAAATTGCCATAGCTCTCGATAGCTGGAAACACGCGATGGTAAAAGGGGACGCAGCGGCGCTGACGAAGCTTTACCATGCCGATCTGACCTATGTCCATTCGGGCGGAAAGTACGAAACCAAGGCAGAGGCCATTGCGGCGTCCACCAAACCCGGCAGCCTGGCGAAGGCCGTTGAGGTGCACCACGCGATGACTCGTGTTTATGGCGATACCGGGATTGTGAACGCGAAAGTGGATATTACGAACGCAGCCGGTGAAACCAGTCATCTGGATATGCTTTTGGTTTGGCTCAAGTCGCCGGCCGGCTGGCAATTGACCGCGCGTCACGCGCTGAAACTCCCGTAGTCAGCAGAAATTCTGCGTCCGTCGTTCGGAATCGCACATCTTAACCGGCAACTTATGAATATTGTGATGTTTGGGGCCACGGGGACTGTGGGGTCCCGAATTCTCGATGAACTGGTTTCCCGCGGTCATAGCGTCACCGCCGTGATTCGTGATCCTGCGAAATTGGCACGGCACGAGAACGTGATTGGCACGGCGGGCGATATTTTTGACGCCGCAAGCGTAAAGGAATCGGCGGAGGGTGCCGATGTAGTAGTGAGTGCCTATGGTCCGGGGTCCGCTAATCCGGACACGCTGATGAAGGCCACAGCCAGTCTTCTGAAGGGCGTGGAGGCTTCCGGCGTGAAGCGATTAATTGTTGTGGGAGGCGCGGGCAGTCTGGAAGTTGCGCCGGGCCTGCAGTTGGTGGATACGCCGCAGTTCCCGGCGGAATGGAAGGGGCTCGCGCTGGCGCATCGGGATGCGCTGGAACTGATCAAAGCTTCTCCCCTCGCCTGGACTTCGGTGAGTCCGGCAGCTTATATTCATCCGGGCGCGAGGACAGGGAAATTCCGAACAGGGCTGGATCAGCTAATTGTGGACGAAAAGGGAAACAGCGAGATTTCTGCTGAAGATTTTGCCATTGCGCTGGCGGATGAGGTGGAGAATCCGCAGCATATCCGGCAGCGATTTACTGTGGCCTGGTAGACCGCCTCCGTCGAATGCAGCATTCGCGGTTCTGGCCTGCGTGCAGCACTGGAATGACCGCCGCGGCTGAACCAGGGCGCTGTTCGGGAATGCGGCTGAGAGCTCTTGCGATGGAGGGTTTCCAGTCTCCGGCGACTGGCGGAGCGTCCTCAGTGGATCGACGGATCGCGGTTGCCAGTACGTCCTCTGCAGGGAAGGGCCTGTGTCCCGTCAGCATCTCGAACAGGATGAGCCCGAACGCATAAATATCCGCAGCTTTTGACGCCGGGACGTTGCGAAATTGTTCCGGTGCCATGTAGTCGGGGGACCCGAAGACCTGCGATCGGCCAGTCTGGACCGAAGTTGTGTTTGCGAGTTCAGACTTTGCCAGCCCAAAATCTGCGATTACGGGTCTTACCGGTTCGTGGTGACCTGTGGTCAGAATGATGTTCGCGGGCTTCAGATCGCGGTGAATGATGTCTTCGGCATGAAGCGCATCAATGCCGGCGGCGATCCCGCCGGCGATTTCCTGGGCTTCCGAAACGCTCATTCGCCCTCGAGCCAGGCGATCAGCCAGTGTTTCTCCGGGCAGGTATCGCATGGTGAACGCCACGATTTCTCTGCCGCGGCCTTCCCTCCGGAACGTGAAGAGCTCGAAAACAGGGCAAACGTTGGGGTGCGAGATGCTGCGGGCCATGCGAAGCTCCGCGCGCAACTGTTCGATTCCGTTCCGGTCGTGCTGCAGGTCGGGGCGAACGGTCTTGAGGGCCACCTCTCCCAGCAACGCATCGTCGGCAAGAAAAACCGAACCCATTCCGCCCTCGCCGATCTTGCGGATGATGGTGAACCGCTCACCCAGCACGTCGCCGGGCTGGAGTTCCGCGGACGCTATCACAGGCGTTGGCAGAAAGTCATCCATGTCGCCAATGACCTGCAATAGCCGAAGCGCGGTGGCGAGAAGCGGCTCGCCCGGTCCGCATTGCGTTCGAAGGAATGCCTCGCGATCTGCCGGCGGCAGATCGAGCGCGGCTTCCAGGAGATCGTTCACGGAAGTATCGCTCGTCATGTGAAACTCCGATGGAATGCTTTTAGTTGTAGAGCGATTCGTAGAGATGAGCTTTTGCGATGGCCCATTGCCGGCGGACCGTGCGAGTGGCAACGCCGCGGATGGCTGCGATCTCGTCTTCTGTAAAACCGCTGAAGAAACGCAGTTCGACCAGCTCGGCAAGGTGCGGAGAATGCGCGGCAAGCCGGTCGATAGCTGAAGCCACCGCGAGGATCTGCTCGGCGTCGCTGGCGGTACGCACGGCCCCGATGCGCCCCCAGTCCTCCTGCCAGTCGGCACGTTGCAGATCGCCACCATGAATGAGGGCGCGTCGGCGGCGGGCATGGTCGACCACCAGATTGCGCATTACCCTTCCGGCAAGTTTCAGGAAATGGTCGCGGTCATGGACAGTAAGTTGTTTGGACTTGTTCAGTGACAGGTACGCTTCGTGGACCAGCGTGGTGGGGCTGAGGGAGTTGGCGTGGTGATCTCTGCGAAGTGCCTGCAGGGCTTTCCCGCGCAGGGTGCGGTAGAGAGTTTCAAAGAGGCGGGTTTCGGCGTCGGCATCGCCGGACTGCCAGGCGTTGATGAGTTGGGTTACAGAAGTGAGTTGGGTGATGGCGGGATCCATTCGTTGTTCCTTATTTTGGGGAGACGGGAATGGACAAAAAAATCCTTCAGAGAATTACGGAAAGGAGTGGAACCGAACGGCTCCACTCCGATGGTGCGGTAACTACGCTCCTTCGAATCCGCGACCAGTACCGCAATTCCCGTTTTCAAGCGTTATGATTTTATAGGCGCCAAGGTCAATATACTCATCCTGGAACAACAGGTCACTGCGCTTCTTAGTGATCAGGGCCTGGCGTTGGTGCAGGAGCAAATTTACCTGCGGCATGGAAAGTCCGGCGGGCGCTTCCGCCCATTTGGAGTCCGCTTGCCCCTTAAGGCTGTTTGCTATCAGCTCGATTCCGAGGAGTGCGGCGGCACCCTCGAAAGCTCTCTTGGCATGAATCTCCGTTTCGGGCTTCCTTCCCGAAGCGAAGATATGTAGCGCTCCGCATCCCGAAGACATGCCTGCTTCCCATTTTTGACCGGTGCCCTCAATGCGTGGCAACCTTGTCCCGAGCTCCCACTTGTACAGCAGAATGGAAATCACTGCAGGGTGTTTGGGTTGTTTCATTTCAATGCCGCCGGAGGTAACGCAGTCTTTCGAGGCATCTTCACGCAGACCCGGAATATAGGTGTATGGCAAGGGTGCCCGGAGGTCAATGTGGGGGCACGCGGCCTCGAATCCACCTCTATCGATTTTGCCGAAGTTCACAAACAGCTCCGGGAAGTCCTCGGGCTTCGCGCTTCCGCCTTTGGCGTTCGTGAGCCGCAGCTCTGCTTTAGTTACCAGGTCTGTCTCCTCCATCCACGGACCCGCGATGTAGCTGTGCTCCTTAAGGAAGGGAGCCCGAATGCAGAGCGCTCTCTCTTTGGATCCTGCTTTTTTGTCATAGAACAGGGCGAACTCTCCCTGCAGGATTACGTAGAACGGGATATAAACCTTTTTAGCCATTGTCTTGTCTTCTTTTTCGATTTCACTGCATCGGCGACGGTCTTTAAACCGCCCCAAAAAGATCGAAGCCCGCCCAGTAGTACGGGTGACTCCAGTTTCGAATTGCCGCAACTTCCGCAGCAGCCCGGGAAAGGGCCTCCGGCACCGGTGCGCCGGCAAGCAGTCTCCTGTAAAAGGAACTCATCAGTGCTCGGGTGGATTCTGAATCCACGCTCCAGCGGGCAGCTATCACCCGCGCGGCTCCCGCGCTCAGCATGGCCTGCACCAGACTTTGGTTGTTGACGGCTCCACGCTCTTCTCCCGTCGCGGTGAGGCAGGCGGAAAGAACCGCGAGTTGGCATTTTGACCAGTTCTGACCGGCAAGCAGCCGGGCAGTCAGGAGTGGAGAGGATCCATCCGGTCCCGGTGCAAGAATCAACGAACCGTCGCCTCCGTTCGCCCACCCATGGCCGGAGAAATGAAAAAGTACCGTGCCAACCGAGCGTGAAGCGATCTGCTCCGGGTCGGCGTCGTGCAGCACGGTGGATGCAGGAAAGTGTGACGCGACCTCGTCCGCCTCGCGCTCGGCCGCGGCAAGGCGCGGCAAGGGTTGACGACCGGGGGGCACGCCGATGGGCGCGGAGACCACCAGTGCCCGAGAGAAGTCGGGCGCGCCGCTTTGGACTGGTGTCGCAGGGCCCCAGGACCCGACAAACGAGTAGTTGTTGGCCAGCCAGGAGCCGAAATCGTCTGAAAATGCTCCGAATGGCAGCGAACTGACCCAGCCTTCTGACACCAGCGCCACGATTCCCCGGCTCATTCCCCGCAATTCGGGGGCGATCAGCCAATGGAACAGCTGGTTTCCAGCTTTCTTAATCTCGCTCACGTTGGATGCAGGGGAGGCGGTGAGGTGCAGGAATCGCTCCGCCGAAGACTTTACCTGGTCGCCGGACACTTCCAGCCAGCGAAACCCGGTCGTGCCGTTCCTTGTGCTCCAGATACCGATACCGGCAGGTAGGATCGCCAAATGAATCAGCAGGTCCGCGCCCTCGGTTCGCGAGTGCGGGCGGAATGACTGCCAGACGGCGAGCGCCGCGGCAGGGTCATGTTGTTCCCTCAGCTGGATTTGGGTAAGGCTCCGCACCGAAGGCGCGACGGACTCCAGGACGGGGATTCTGGCGACCCAGGTGCCGACGGAATCCACCTGCCTTCGGTTCAGGCGGATCGCGTTGCGAAGGGGTTCCTGCGCTCCATTCGGGTCGCCTGAGGCCAGCAATGCGAGGCCCTCGGCCTGGGCGAGCTGCACCTGATCCTTTTCCGGGCGGTCCTTTGCGCTTGCCACCAGGACCGCGAGTTCCTGCTTCGCTGACGCAGGAGCTCCGGCATCGATCCGGGCCTGAACTGTGAGCAAACCGGCCTGCCAGCGAAGTGTGCTGACCACCGATTCGTCATACTCCCCGCCCCCGGCGTCGAACTGCCTCAGCAGCCCGAGTGCTTTTTGAAGTTCGCGCAGCTGTCCTGTTCTGTCGCCCATGCGTGCGAGCATGCCCGCAAACCGGAAACGTCCGTACGTCTCGATCTCGATATTTCCCGCCAGGCGGGCATAGCGAAGCGAGGTTGCCATCATCACCGCCGCAGCCTGATTCCAGCCCTGCAACGAAGCTGCCTGGGCCATATCATATTGGGCATTCTGTGCGCGGACAGCGTTTGCTGAGGTCACCCAGTAAGACGCCAGGTTGCGTGGTGCGCTCTCCCAAACGGCCCCGACGTTTCCGGTGGAGGCGTCGGCCTGAGTGATGAAACCCTTTGCCCTGAGTGCGACCGGCCAAAGGCGGGCACGACTCAGAGTGGCCTCGGTATCGACGATCTCATCGCGGGCTGCGCCGGGGTCACCCAGCAGCAGTCTCGAAGCGGCGTGCTGCAGATGGGCGTAGCCTGATAGCCAGGGATAGACGGTCCCGGCACGACGCAGTATTTCGTCCGTGAGTCTGATCGCTTCCCTGGAGCGAGCCGCTCGTGTCAGTGCGTAGGATGCTTCCACCCTGGCAAGCAGTGCGGCACCCTTCAGGCCCGTGGCATCCAGCGCGGTTGAAGCCGAGGTGGCCAGTTTCAGACCCCTGGCCGCAAAACCGGCACGATTGGCGAGAATTGCACGTGCCAGCAGTTCCAAAGCAGAGCGCCGTGCTTCGGATCCTGGCGGCAGGTGGCGAAACTGATACAGCTGCCTCCAGCAAGGAACTCTCGTGATAGTCCCGGTCGAAGCTTCTTGCCAACAGAAGCGCGGCTTCATGCGGCGCGGAATCAGTGAACGCGGCAGGGATCCATTTCGTCCAGAATATGTCAAAGTAGTCCAGCGGATCGAATGATTGCCCTGATGCCCGCGCAGCCAGGAAGCGAACGGGATCGCGAAGGATATTGCCGTCCGCCTTTTCTTTCTCCGCGCGGGCTTTTTCGACTTCCCGCAGATGTTCATTCGCTTCGCGCCTCCATTCGGGCGGCGATGCCTGCAGGAGGAATTTCTTCCAGGTCTCAGCAGCATCTTCCAACATGGAAAGTTTCTGGTAGACGATCGCCAGATTGAAGAGAGTCCGCTGGTCGGCGGGCACGGTTTTCAAGGCGGTGAGAAACAGTTCTGTCGCGTGGGCATAATCGACATTTCTCTTCTCGGCGTCGCCCCGGGCGGCGTAGGCGGTTCCGAGGTCGGTGAGGACAGCTACATCGCCGGGCCTGGTTTCCAAAGCCCGGCTCAGGGTATTGATTGCCCCTTCCAGGTCGCGGTCGAGTAACTGGAATCTGCCCTTCACTGCAAGCACCACAGGGTCCTGCGGGCGGGATTCCATCATCCCCCGAATACGCGCCTCCGCCTCCGCCATCGCGACGGGGCGATCAAACGACGAGGCCGCACCTTTCTGCTGACGAACCGGACTGTATCCGTCATCCGGCAACCGGTACTCGAATGGCCTGGCGGCCGTGTAGGCTCTGGCGAGCAGCCGTTCCGGACTGCGCTGCCGGTTCCACCAATAGCCACCAATGGCAACAGAAAGGATCAGAGCCGCTGCCATGGCCGCGAAACGCCAATAGTGATTCGGTCTGCTCTCTGCGGCGAATTTCGCGGCCATTTCTTTCTGCCAGGCCCGTGTGCTGGTCCTCAGCGCCAGTGGTGGGCCGGCGTCCTGCGCTTCGTCCGGTTGGAGAGAGAGCAGCAGGATCTGGTTGCACCGGGCGCAACCCGACAGATGGGCGGCGAGCGCTGAATCAGGCATCTTGGGGCCGGCCGCGAAGTTCGCCAGAGATTCCGCAGTGGGGCACTCCCGACCGGTCTTCTCGTCCACGCGCCCGAGCCCGAATGAGTCCGGGCGCATCTCCGTGACCTCCTCTCCACAAGCGGCACACGATTCCAGATGCGCAACCGCCCCAGGGTCCGATAGCTGTCCCGTGGCGGCGGCGAGGATTTGCGCGGGTTGCAGGTGCGGCGCTGCGCCGTCAGGCATAAGGCATCCTGTTTTGGTAGACGGGATTCATGCGGAAGCTCCTTCAGCGCGTCGCTCCACGCACTCGCGAACCTCTTTGGTGACACGGTAGAGCAGTGTCTCGATACCACCCGGTCGCAGGTCGACGCCCGGGTGACGCGCAATATCAGACGGCGTGTAGCCGTCCCGGTGGTAGAGCCAGAAAATGCGGCGCGCCGTTTCCGGCCGATCTTCAAGGCAGCGGCGAATGCGGTCCATCTTCAGCTGTCTTTCCGCCTCGCGGTAGGGAGAGTAGCTACCTGCGATGGCGGCCACTTCTGGTGAGTCCGATGAGACGTGGGAGTTCCCGCCTCCCCGCTTGGCTGTGTGGAGCAAATCGATGTGGTCCGCAACCAGACGGGCAGCGACGGTCCGCAGCCAGCAATGCAGCGCCACGTCGTTTTCCGCACGAACCTCCCGCAAGGGTCGGCATTTGTTCTCACACAGCTTGCCGAATATATCCTGAATCAGGTCATCCACTACCTGCCAGTTCTGCCAGTTGTGATGAAATAATGCGCGACGAACTGCCGAGGCAACGACAGGAGTAGTGAGGCGAATAAATGCCTCCCAACTGCCGGCGGAGCCGGTCGCCAGGCATTCCCTGAGAATGCGTACTAAAACTGTGCCTTCCTGTTCCAACTGATCAAGAGTAGCCGAAGCGAGGCACCCGATGTGAGAAAAATAACAGGAGTGCGAAAGGGGAGTGGTGGGCGCAGCAGGGTTCTTCGCTATTTCATGTGGGTAGGCGCGAGAAATGAAGTTTGCCCGCAATGAGGTAAATGGTGGTGGCAAGGTTGCGATCCGGGCGATAGCCGCGGGCTTTTGCCTTGGCCCCCTGGACCAGGCTGTTGATGCCTTCAAGGATTCCGTTATTGATGCCGGAGTTGAACCAGCGGAGGATGCCGTCCCGGCGGCGGCGGATTGTTTTAGCGACGTCTACGACGGCTGGGATGTGGCTGTGTGTGGCCCGGAAAGACCACTTGCCGGGAAATAGTTTTGGGTGGTCGGCGGGTTGATTGAAAAGCCCTGAAAGGCAAGGCGGAACTTGTAAGCGCGAGCGGTTTTCAGATGCGGGTTGAGGACGTCCCGGGTGTCAAGTTTTCAAATGTTTCCCACTGGCATTCGGTGAGGTCTTCGGGGTTCTTAAGCCAGACTTAGCGGCTGCCGGTGAGTTCCGGATGATCTTTGGGCTCAAGGCGTCGAACTTCGTCAACGGCGTTATTCACCAGACTGATGACCAGACGCGAAGAACAATGCCGAGCTTATCCGGAGATAAGGTGACCGGTGCGGCTCCGCCTGTGGTCAGGAATTTATCGAAAGTGATCTCGGCGTTGGGCACGGTTGCAGCGATCCTTTTGGCGAAGGCGGCGACAGTGGAGGCATCTTTGCCGGGGGTGACGAACACCACTTTGCGTTCCGGCAGATCGACGAAAAGGAAAACATATTTCTGGCCGCGTCGCGAAGCGGTTTCATTCATGCCGGCCCAGGCAATTCGGGATTGGTCGGCTTTGGCGCGCGCCGCATTTACGTAATGATTGACGATGCGCCAGGTCAGGGTGTCATGCTCGCCAATTACATGGCCAACCACCAGGATCGGCATGAACCTGGCCAGCATCATTGAGGGCCTCAAACAGCAAGATAAACCCGCTGTCCGGTCTGGCCCAGGGGACGGCTACGAGGCGGATACCTTAATGCGGGCAGTTTACGCGAGGCATGCGGGCTTGCCATGCAGAAAGACCTGGTGCTGGAAGAAATTCAGATGTCGCCGGATCAGACTGTAAGTATCGAGGTTTTGCAGTTGCCCGCCTGGAAAACCGGACATGAAAACATGCTGCCGCGAGGGAAATCGAGATAGATGTCCAGACGGCCGACCGTCTCATCGAAGGTGCAACGCTCAACCAACCATGACGGAAGCAGCCCCCAAGCGGCCTGAAACGGTTCGTTCTCTTCCATCTCCGGAGCGCCCCACCACACTCCAGACCTCCAGGATTTACCGCGATTCTGCCATCCCAGGCTGCAACGGCAAAGTCAAAACCGGCGGGGCAGCGGCTGGATGCAGCTCGCCCCGCCCAAGTCTGGTCCCGGAAGTCAGCGGTCAGGCTGCATCCCTGCAGAGCCCTGCCCTCTGCTCCAGTCAGGCTCACTGTAAACCAGCGCCGAACCCGAGACCCACCCTAAACAGCGAGGAAGCAATTTTATCTACTTACCTGGTTGCCGCAATGAGGAGGAACTGCAACCCGGCCCGGAACTGGTAACCGCCCCACCGGGGGCGCCAGCCGGGCCGGAATAATTAACAGGAGGAACCTATTTACTGCCTGAATTAGACCCTGTTTTGGGCAACCAATTGCAGCCAGCGTTGCAAATCGACTTCCTGAAGAGCTCCACTTAGATCAAGTTCGCCGTGATAACCATTGACAAGATTTCTTTTGAATATTTTGCAGCATATAATTTGGCTAGTCTATGTGTCCAAAGTGCCGGTCACAATCTCTAAAAGTTCGCCAGCTCAAGGGTATTGAGCGACTGATCGTTCTCATGTGCGGCAAAAGAAAGTACCGCTGCCGCGACTGTGATACCCGCTTTCGGGCCCCGGACAGGCGCCGGGCTCCCCGCAAGCTTAACCCCAATACAGTGCTGGAGTCTGCCGAGGCACGATGTGAGATGGCGTATGCGCCGGCAGCCCCACGTCTAAAGAACCGGGAAATAACGGAGAACGTCTCGACTCACCATGCGGCGCCTGTCGCAGCGGTTGAGGCCCACATCGACCTTCAAGTGGCAAGGACAGAACTCCTGAACTATAGGCTCGCCCATAACCAGGCCGAACTGAACAATGTCTAATCAATGAAACGCGGTGTGGAGCACCGTCGCCCTGTGGAGTTTTTCCCGGAACCGGGAATAAGTCCCCTTCCCCGGAATAGGGGGGCGATGTTCGGGATGGTCGGTGAAGGTTGTTTCTGTGTTTCCGGGAAAATCACAGATCGGGCGCCCCATCTGGACTTTTCGCCCGTTTTGGCCAGTGGGCGGAGAACGCACCGTTAGCGCCGAGTCCTTATGCGCAACTTACGTACACTTTAGTACACTTATGTGCAGTGATACTTCTCTGTCCGGTGTGCGGATCTCATGCCCGCAGGATGCAGCGCAGCCTGTGGGATCGCGTTCGAACCTTACTCAACCGTGACGTGAAATGGGAATGCGACGCCTATCACGTTTTCTTTGCACCGATTCCCAAAAAACGGACCGTACTGGGCAGCCCTGCTGCATGATTTCCGGGTCTGCCTTCCGACATTCTCAATCCCGACTATAGAGGAGAACAACCTCGTTTTCTACGGACCCGATGGCGCATACTACTGTGCGGACCAGATGTCCGTCGTCGACATGCCGGCTGTCGGGCCTCACTTCCTGAGGCATAGTCACGCCAGCCGGTTGATCAGTTCGGGAGCGCCCATCACCGCTGTGTCCGACCGGTTGGGACACGCCAATTCAGCGATCACGCTGAGCATCTACTCGCACGCGCTGTCCGCTGACGTGAACGCCGCCGCCGAGGTGTGGAACACGGCAATGGCCAACGTGATTCAGGCCGGGCGAAGATCTATACCGAAGCGCATGTTGGCAAATGTTAACGGAGACAACGGTCAAAAAGCGGATGTTGCTGAAAACAAAGAGTGGGGAGTGGTGGGCGCGGCAGGGCTCGAACCTGCAACCCTCAGCTTCGAAGGCTGATGCTCTATCCAATTGCGCTACGCGCCCAGTGCCTTATATTATTGCTCATCCCGGCCCGCCGCGTGCATTGGGTTATGCTGAACCCGTGAAGAAACCTCAGGAAGTAGAAGTCAAGATCTCGGTGGCGAGTGCGCCGAAGACCCGCGCTCTGTTGCGGGCAGCAGGTTTTCACGTTTACAAAGCACGCGTTTTCGAGCAGAACCTGGTGCTGGACGATCTCGCCGGTTCTCTCCGGGAGCGCAATCTGCTGCTGCGCGTCCGGACTGCGGGCAAGAAATTTACCTGTACGTTCAAAGGCAAGGAAATCCCCGGCAAGCATAAACGCCGCGAAGAGCGGGAGTTTCACGCCGACAACAGGGAAGAATGCCTGGCCCTATTCGCTGGTCTTGGGTTCACACCGAAATACACTTACGAAAAGTTTCGCACTGAATTTGCACGTGCGGCAGAACCCGGCATTGTCACGGTTGACGAGACCCCCATTGGCGTCGTCACTCTCGACGAAACGCCTATCGGCATCTTCGTGGAACTGGAAGGTCCGGCACGCTGGATCGACGCCTCAGCTAAAGAACTGGGTTTTTCACGTGCGGACTATATCACGGCCAGTTACGCGGTGCTGCATGCCGAATGGTGCAGGGAATATGGGCTCGAAGCCCGCGATATGAAATTCGGCTAGTGAATCTGGAGCTGAACCAGATCGTTCTTCTTATCCGCCGCACCGGGCGGAAGCGCTGCCGGAATGGTCTGGGGTGCGCGCCAGTAATCCATATACGACGTGTAGTGGACGCAGGCGACGGTACAGCGGGGGGCGCAACTCTTCTCCGTGATGAACTCGCGCTTAATGTCCGCGACCGTGTAGTCGGCGATCGGTTTACCCGGATAGCCGCGCTGCTGGGAGCAGTAGTGGACCAGCCCGTCTTCGCAAATGTACAGGTATCGCGCACCGGCCCGGCACTTCCATTTGTTCTCTATGCCGTGCGCGATATTGTCTTGGAAATAATTCAGGCGGGCGTAGTTCTTTTTGCCCATGTCACGAACCTGCAGGAAGATATTCTGTTCGGTTTCCGAAAGCGGCTGCAACTGGCCGTCGCCGTCATGGATAATGCCAACGGTTGAGGTGAATCCGAGTTCCACCGCGCGCTTCGCCACCGCAATCGCATCATGCGGATCGTGGATCCCGCCGCCCACCACAGAGTTTATGTTCACGTGGAAGAGCGCATGCTCAGAGAGCATCTTCAGCCGCGCATCGAGGGTTTTGAGACTCTTCTTCGAAACGTCGTCGGGCTTCACGTTGTCGATGGAGATCTGCATGTGGTCGAGGCCGGCATCGTTCAGGCGATTGATGCGGTCGACATTGAGCAGGAATCCGTTGGTGATCATGCCCGCGATGGCGCCGGTTGCCCGGATGTGGCGGATCAGTTCGTCGAGATCGGGGTGCAGCAGAGGTTCGCCGCCGCTGAATGAAATGATGCTGGTGCCCAACCGCGCCAAATGGTCAATACGGCGCTTCATTTCATCGGTCGGAACGGGTTTTGAAAAATCGTCGTACTCGTTGCAGTAGGTGCAGGCAAGATTGCAGCGTCGCGTGGGGATAATGTGGGCCAGGACGGGGTGGCTGGTGGAAGCGATTCCGTCGGCCAGCATGCGATACTCGCGGACGCGGCGGCGCAGGGCGACCAGGTCTCTCTGCAGGCGTGTTTTGAGTGACGGCATAAAAGGCGGAACGTTCATTACAACATATGGCGAACCGTGTTGGACCGTTCCCGACGCCTTTTGGATGCCGACAATCGGGACACGGACGCAGATCAATCGGAGTCGCGGTGCGCGGAAGTGAATTCAAACGCCGGTGCACAGACCGCGATATACTCCGCGCCTTCAGCGTTTGGAGTGCTATATCGCACCCACGACCCCTTGTGCGTAATCACCGCCTGGCCCGCCCGAACGTCGACCGTTCCATCCGCGTGCTCAACGCGCAGCAGGCCTTTGAGCACGACTGTGTATTCAGCGAAGTCCGGTGTTTGGCCCGGTTCGATCCAGCCCCCGGGGCTTCGCATGTGTGCCACGCTCAGCCCTTCGGTACCGGAATTCACGCGCCCGATGTATTCGTCTATCAGCTTCGGTTTGGTTCCGGCGGCGGCCACGCGGGATGGTTTTTCGATGAGGATGGGTGACATATGTATCTGGAATTGCTCCTTCGGCATCATAACGCTATTGCTTGCTTGTCAGGTGCCTGCTTGTCAGGACTCTCCCTGGTAAATTTTGGAGGCAATACTTGATCCCTTACACAAACCATGCGTAAAATGACTTTTTGCTTTGAGGCGTCCGACGCCATGACACTCCAACTCACCGGCACCATGACACAACGAGATGATTCCGATCCTTTAGCCCCCCAACGGGAAGCGGCTTTTTTCTACGGCCTCTTTCTGCGCGGCCATCCGCTGGACGCGCTGCGTCAGGATATCGATATTCCGCGTCCGGTGATTGACAGATGGGTCCGGGCAAGGGACTACCAGGGTGCCTTTCGGTCCGATCTGGACAAGGTCTATCAATACCGGAAACAGGTCCTCGCGATCTTTGACGGGTTAGTTTCGAACGATCACGGTCGGATTCAGGTTCTTCAGTAGGCTTTTTACGGTAGTCTCAGGCTTCCCGTCAGCTCCGAAGAGGCGTTTACTCCCAGCTCAGGCAGTAATTCCTTCAACTCCCGAGCGATTCTAAGCGGCGCCGACGGATCCCAAAAAGTGGCGGTCCCGACTTCCACCAGCGACGCTCCGGCTACCAGAAATTCCGCCGCATCTTCGCCGGAGGCGACCCCTCCGATCCCGATGACCGGGATCTTCACGACCCGCGCAGCCTGTTGCACCATGCGCAGGGCGATGGGCTTGATGGCGGGGCCGGAGAGCCCTCCATATCCTGCCCCTATCCTCGCCTGGCGTGTTTTGGCGTCTATCGCAAGGGAAACAAAGGTGTTAACCAGCGAAATAGCATCCGCGCCGCTCTGCTCAGAAATCCGCGCGAAGGGCTCAATCGCCGCTACGTTTGGTGAAAGTTTCACGATTAGTGGTCTGCGGGAAATCGCCTTCACCTGACTCACCAGGTTCGCCAGCGCTGTTCCATCCACCCCAAACGCCAGCCCGCCGTGCTTTGTGTTCGGGCAGGAAACGTTCAGCTCGTAGGCTGCCAGGCCATCGGCATCGTTCAAAACCCGCACCACTTCCAGGTAGTCCTCTGCCGCATAGCCGAAGACGTTGGCGATTACAGGGGTCTGGTGGCGCCGCAGCAGAGGTAGTTTCTCTGCCACAAAGGCCCGTACCCCGATGTTTTGAAGACCGACCGAGTTGATCATCCCGGATTGCGCTTCCCAAAGCCTTGGGGCCGGGTTACCGTGGAGCGGTTCGCGTGAGAGGCCTTTGACAATAATGCCGCCCAAAGCGCTCAGGTCAACCAGCTTTTCAAACTCGATTCCGTAGCCGAATGTGCCGGATGCGGTCAGGACGGGATTGCGAAATGTAATTCCACAAATGTGGGTCTGGAGGATGTTGGAGGAGAAACTCATTCCCGTCAGGAGTTTAGCAAAGACCTGGCGATGTTACACTTTTGAATTCAGGTGATATACGGATGAACGTAGGAATTCCTGACCTCCGGGACTGGCGAAAGAACAAGGGCATTACCCTTGAATCCATTGCTTCTGCCACGAAGCTGAGCGTCCGCCTTCTGCAGGCCATTGAAACCGGGGATTTTAGCAAGCTGCCCGGTGGCGTTTATAACACCAACTACATTCGTCAGTACGCCCGCGCCATTAATTTTGACGAAACCGCACTGCTCGCCTGGTATAACGAGGCATCCCGCAGTGATCTCAAAGAATCCGCCACGAAAAAGCGTACCACTCTTTCGTGGCCTTTACTCCAACCGTAAGCGTAGTGTTTCGCCCGGTACCAACCGTTACACCCGACCCTCAGGATTTCCGCGCTTTTGGCGGCGTTGCCTTCGCACTGGAACTGGCACCTTTCAGCAGCTTGTCGATTTCAGCCCGGATGTTGGCTTCCTGATTGTCCAGAAACTTCTCGTCCCCGATGTACTGTGACCGGATGGTTCCTGTCTTGTCGATAAACACCAGAGCGGGCACGAAGTAGGGTTCGTCTTTCCCCAGCCCGAGGAACTGCTTTACCACCGCTTCGGTCGAGAACCCGCACGGGTACGTCACCCCGAAAACCTGGTTGAACTTCGCGATGTTTTGCTGAGCAGGCGGATCGAACGTTGAGCCCAGAACTTGTACGCCTTTGCTCTCGTATTCCTTTTGGACGCCGGAGAGAATTCCTGCGGTCTTCTGACAATGCGAACACGTAGTAAACATCAGTGCCAGAACAACCACCTTCCCTTTATAGGAACTCAGCAGTTGCTGCTTCCCGTCGGGGTTCTGAATCACGAACTCAGGGGCCTTGCGGGGCACTGGCGCGGACAGCGCGAGGACACCGGTCAGACCGGCAATCAGGAGGGAGGCGAGGATCTTGCGCATTCTTTGCTTATTCTACATTCTCCTGGGGCCGAACTGGTGGACGATTGGAAAATGCCGGAGGTGCTCCGGCGCGGACAGCCAGTTACCAAAACCGGACAGTTTTTACGCAGGCATGAAATAGAAGTGCTTGAAAACGGTCTGCTTGTCGTAGGGCCATGAAATGCAGAAGAGTTCATTATGAAAATCCCGTTTCTGATTTTCCTCGTTTCCGGTTTTGCCACGTTGCAGCTGGAGCCCGCTTTTACACAGGTCGCGCAATGGGCATCGCGCTACGCGGCGTCGGAGTCTGCCCCGCCTCTGCTGAAGGCCGGGGACAGGAAAGTTATCTGGCTAAAGGAAGAGTTGGCAGAGGTCCAGATGGACCTGTTGAACGTTCTTCAGGCGAACCGTGACACAACAAATCATGACACGACAAATCATGACACGACTGGGCAACTGGAGTCCCGCGAGGCGGGATTAAAGTATGCGTTGAGGGCCGAACAGCTTCGCCAGGATGAAGTTGCGCAGGCCCTCAGGCAGCAGCAGAAGGCGAGTCGGTTTCCACTTCGGGCGGCGCAGCGGCTGGTCTTCGAATTAAGAATGCCCCGTTTGTAACGGCCAGCGCCAACAACAACATCAGGCTGTCCCTCGCGATTGTCTTTGGCCCGAGTATTTCTCCGGAACCAAAGCAGCCGCAATCCACCTGCAGCCCCATCGCGTAAGAGCGGATCAGGACGGAGAGGAAGCAGGCCAGCACCAGGCTCGAAACCAGCGCAGACCATCGCAGCAGGATCCCGGACAGAATCCAGACGCCCAGAACCACCTCGGCCCACGGAAGGTACTTCGCCACGGGTTCCAGCAAATCGTCGGGCACCAGCTTAAAGCCGCAGAGGGAAGCGGCAAATTGCAGCCACGGTTCACGGAGCTTGAAATATCCCGCCGCAAGAAATATGGCGGCCAGTGCGAGCTGCCCGATCAGCAACAGTCCGCGCTGCCATGTGAGCAAGCGTTTCGGGTTCGCGAACATTACTTCGATGCCAGCAGCTGGTCGAGATAGCTTTTCAGGATATTGAACTGAATGAAACCATCGATTTTAGTGCGTTTACCATTCTTCACGATGATCAGCGTCGGGGTCTGATTCAGCGCGTCTTTGCCGGCCATCGCTTCGTCGGCGATGGTGGAGTCTTCCAG
>JBBQDH010000002.1:0-75036 GCA_038319515.1 Bryobacterales bacterium | reverse complement strand
GCCGGCGTAGGCCGCAGGAACCGGGACCTTCGATGCAGCGCTCGCGGTGTTGTAGGTGTAGAACGCGAGGCCGGGCAATCCATAGTTCGATGCCTTGTTGTTCTCGTACTTATACCCGTAACGGGCGCTGACCACCAAGCTCGGCGAGAGGGAATAAGTGGCCGAAGCGGTGTACGCCTTCACAGGGGAAAAACCGCCCGTGACGCTGAGATCGTTGGCCGGAGGAGCACGCCGGATGTCCGCGTTGGCAAGCGTGCCGGAGTTGCGCGACGGAGACCACAGGAAGGAGGTGTTGATATTCAGTTTGGAGGTCGCCGAATAATCGAGGCGACTTAATGCATAGTGCTGTATTGTCTGGTTGTTGTAAACCCTGGTTCCGATGGCGCGGTTGGCCGCAACGGTCTGGGCAGCCGAATCATACTGAATGGTTCGCGTCGTATTGACCAGCTCGGGCGAGTAGCCCTGGAAGAAATACAGTCGATTCTTGAGAATTGGTCCGCCCAGCGTGAAGCCGGGGTAGGTACGCCGATAATTGTCTTCCTTGGCCGCGAAGAAATCGGGTGCATCCGCGTTCAGCGGCGATCCCTGCCAGAAACCGCGGGGCCGGGGATTCAGCTGGCTGCTTGTGAACTGGAGGAAGGCCTCGCCATGCAGATCGTTCGTGCCGCTCTTGGTCGAGAGGTTCACAACGCCGCCTGTGGCACCGCCGTATTCCGACTCGAAGCCGCCGCTCTTCACCTGAATTTCGCGGAGGAATTCGAACGGGATGTTGAAAGTCCCTCCCAGTGAGCCATTGAGCGTATTGCTGACTTCGACACCATCAATTACATAGATGTTTTCCGAACCGCTGGCACCATCCACAGAGACGCCGCCGACGCCGGCGCTGCCAGACTTGGGTTCCAGACGAACACCCGGCGCCATGGCCAGCAGGCTATTGAAGTTCCTGGATCGCGGAAGCGTGCTCGCAGCTTCAGCTGTGATGTTGGTGGAGGTCTGGCTGCTGGTGATGTCGAGCGACACCGCTGTTTCGACGATTTCAACGGTCTGGGTCAGTTGACCCACCGCAAGCCGGGGGTTGATGGTGATTTTGGAACCGAGTGTAACCCGGATAGAGGCCTGTTTCACCGGCGTGAAGCCCTCTTTTGTTACAGTTAGAGAGTAGACCCCTGCTGGCAGGACCGGGAACGAGAAGTTGCCCTGGCCGTCCGAAACCGTTTCCATATCGCGGGGGAGCACGGGCGCAGATGCTACCAGCTTTGCCCCCGGAATAGATCCACCGGTTACGTCAACCACTGTCCCGTCAATTCGGCCCGTGCTTTCCTGCGCGAACGCAGAAGTGCAGATGGCCAGCATGGACGCAAACAGTACGACGCCCAAACGCTTTGCTGCACTGATGGATGGAAGCATTGTGTGATTACCTTTCCCTCGGAGTTGAGATGCGATGGAGGCGTGGTGCGCCAAATCGCATACGAACATTTTCATTTATCTGACATATGCACGTACGGAGCCAATAGAAGGTTTACTGAAAATAAAGGAGTTAAGGTGTAAGAAAACGTACGAAGGATCTCATTATCAGGAGATTAGGGGAGCCTAAGGATAAGAAAATTCCAAATCCCATACATCGGAACGAATCGATGTCAAGGAAGGAGGGGTGAAACTGCGTTGTTACCTGAGATATGCAGCCACACCCCGGAAAGTTCCTTAAGAAACGAAAGCCGAAACCGCCCGGCCCAGACCGACGAGTTCCCGCTCCTGAAACGGCGCGCAGACCAACTGCAGGCCAATCGGTAAACCATTGACAGGCAATGGGATAGAGATCGCCGGCCAGCCCAGCACATTGAAGCAGCGGACGAAGCGCGTAGAGGCGAGACGAACATCTTCCGGGGTGCCACCAACCTCCACGTGGGTCTCGCCGATTTTCGGCGCTGTAATGGGCGCCGTGGGGGTGAAAATGCAATCTATGGATTCCCACAGTTTGGCCCATTCGCGCTGGTAAACCCGGCGCAGGCGTTGGGCATTCACGTAGTCAGTTGCGGAAAGCAGCCGACCCTGATCGAACAATGCCAGCACATCGGCACCGAAATCCGCCCGCCGGTGGAGGTAAGGCTCCAACAGCGCGGAGGCTTCCGCCATCAGAATGACACGGCTAATCAGGTTGATCTCTCCGGGATCGGGAACGGCAATCTCAACAAGTTCGGCCCCCGCAGCCTCAGCCCGTAAAACAGCGGCGTTGAATGCCGCCGCCACTTCCGGTGCAAGCCGCTCATTGAAGAAGTTCTTCGGCAACCCAATCTTCTTCCCGCGAAGATTGGGTTCGAGCGTGCAAAAATCCGGCGCCGCCTGGCGGGAAGACGTGTCATCCCGCTCGTCATGCCCCGCAAGCGCGTTCAGCACCAACCCGGCATCCTCCACGGACTGTGTGAGCGGGCCCATGTGATCCAGGCTAAAGTCCAGTGGCAGAACACCATAGCGGCTGACGCGTCCGGACGTGGGCTTCAGCCCGACGCATCCGCAATATGCCGCCGGATTCCGAATCGAACCGCCCGTATCACTGCCCATGGCGAACGAAACCATGTCGGCGGCTACCGCCACCCCTGACCCGCCGCTCGACCCGCCCGGGATCCGGTCCGGGTCGTGCGGATTCCGAATCGCCCCGAAATGCGGGTTGTTGCAGGTGATCCCGTAAGCGAATTCCTGCATGCCCGTCTTGCCCGTCAGGACAGCCCCGGCGGCGGTCAGCTTCTCATAAACAGCTGAATCGTGGTCCGGTATGTGGTCGGCGAAGATCTTCGAGCCCAGCGTGGTTCGAATGCCACGTGTCGAAAACACATCCTTGAGCGCGTAGGGAATTCCGTGGAGCGGCCCTCGATCCACCCCGCGCGCCAGTTCGTCGTCTGCCTGCCGGGCTTGTCGCAGCGCCAGTTCGCCCGTGATTGTGATGAAAGCGTTCAGCCGGGTTTGCTGCTCCTGAATCCGTCGCAGGGATTCCTGCGCCAGTTCGACAGCCGAGACCTCGCGCGCCCGGAGCTTCGCGGCGGCTTCTGTAATCAGCATTTTCCAAGCACCGAGCTTTCTGAGAGAGTGATCGCGGGTTCGTCGGCGAATTCCAGTTTTGCCAGCAAGGGGCGGAGGCCGGCTTCCAAAGCTTCCAGAGAGGGAGCGATCTTTTCCACGGCTTCCGTGGGTATATCCAGGCCGCGGGCACGGGCCAGTGCAGTCCAGTCAGTCATCACGCAATACTATAAGCCAGAGTGCTCCAATTTCTCTTCGTCTACGGAACGCTGCGTCGCGAATTTGATAATCCTTACGCGCGTAAGCTTCGCGCGGAGGCCGTCTTTGCGGGTACGACGACGGTAGCGGGTTCGCTTTTTCGGATTGCGCATTATCCCGGTTTTCGGACGGAACCGCCCGGCGAGGCCCACGGAGAACTGTGGCAATTGACCAACCCCGCAGGCACCCTGGCAGCACTCGATGACTATGAAGGCGAGGAATACCAAAGGGTTCTGACAACTGTCGGCACAGGCCAAACCGCCTGGATCTACCAGTACGCCACCCAGCCTGATCCGGCAAGACGGATCGCTTCAGGGGACTTCTCCGCACCGTGAGATTCTCAAAACGCGTCCCGCATGAGGCGCAGCCGAACGAATTGACCCGCATCCTGAGGACAAAGCGCGAGGCCGGCATCCCGATTCTCGACCTGACCGAATCGAATCCCACCCGGGCCGGAATCGTCTATCCGGAGGGTTTTGTGGCCGCGCTGGCCGACGAGCGCGCCGTCCGCTACGAGCCGGAAGCCTTCGGCCTGCCCGCCGCCCGACAATTAATCGCGGACACCTATGACGCGCCATTCGACAACGTCATCCTGACGGCCAGCACCAGCGAGGCTTACGCCTGGCTGTTCAAGCTTCTCTGTGATCCCGGCGACGAAGTCCTCGTGCCGCGCCCGTCCTACCCGCTCTTCGACTACCTTGCCGCGCTTGAATCGGTGAAGGTTCGCCACTACGGGCTCTTCTACGATCACGGCTGGTTCATTGATTTCCATGCCCTGGAACAGGCGATCACGCCACGAACCCGCGCCCTTGTCCTGGTGAACCCCAACAACCCGACCGGCCACTTCATCCGCCGCCATGAACTGGATCAACTGCCGGCACTCTGTGAGCGTCACGACATCACCATCATTTCCGACGAAGTTTTCAGCGACTATCTGATCGACCCGGCCCCGGATGCGGTCCTGACCCTGCGCGGCATTGCCGATTTCACCCTCAACGGCCTCTCCAAACTGGTGGGCCTGCCGCAGATGAAGCTGGCATGGATGATCACGAAGCGCCCGGTGCCGGAGCTGGAGATCATCGCCGATACGTACCTTTCGGTTGGAACCCCGGTGCAGATGGCGCTGCCGGCCCTGCTGGCCTTGCGGAAACCGGTTCAGCGCCAGATCATCGGGCGCGTAAAAGGCAATCTGGCCCTGCTCGACCGCAAACTGCACGTCGAAGCGGGTTGGTACGCGATCATTCCGACCCTCGACGAAGAAGAAACCTGTGAATGCCTTCTCCGCGACTACAACGTTCTGGTTCAACCCGGTTATTTCTACGATTTCGAACGTTCAGGATATCTGGTGGTCAGTCTGCTGACCCCGCCGCAGATCTTCCGGGAAGGTGTCTTGAGAGTTGGCGCCCAGGCGCACAATCTCAACCCGCTCAAATCCCTCGGCTAAAGAAGGCGGAATGAACCGCGCCGCCATCTGGTCCAGCACGAACCCCGGCACCACGCGGCCCCGCGAAGCATTTCGCGCCTTGCAAATCGCTACAGGGACATCGAACCACAACGCCTCTGCCACGCAGCCGAATTCCCGCGCCATCCGGAGGTAGGTTTTGCGCTCACGACGCGTCAGATTGGTCGCGTCCACATAGCTCACCGGACGCCTCAGGTCAATTCGCTGCCGCAGCAGGAAACGCACCGCCGAGAAGACAGCTCCGTTGATGGCCTGATTCGTCTCATCGTCAGCCAACTGCAGCCGGAGCGCATCGCTCGATATAGGATGCGCCCCGATGGCAGAAAAATACCACGACTTCCCGGACCCCGGCAGCCCAACCGCCACCACGATTCTGGGCCGATCAGAGAGCCGATCAGACAACGTAGTGGCCGGCGCTGAGCAACCGTTCGGCAATCCGGTGCCGCAGGGCGATGGAATTCACCGGTTCAAATTTCGCAAACCGGCGCAGCACGGCCATATTCTGACGGAGCGCATCGCCTTCCGCGCAGGCCGCCAGCACGGGCCGGGCGAAACCCTCAATCCGGGTCATCGCATCCCGCAGGAACACCGCGCACATGTCGGCGGCGACGCTGTCGGTCTTGCCCGTCTTTTCCACACGAAGCAGCACGGACTCCATGGCAAAAGTGTCCATCAGAACATCAGCAATCCCTGCCAGTACTTCCTGCTGCTTGTCCATCTCCGCGCCAAACTTCTCGAAGCCGACCGCCAGCAGCAGCAGCGCGATCTTCTTCGCGTTACGGACCAGACGTTTTTCGTCGCTCTCGTCTTCCGCGGCAGGCACCGGACCGGACAGAATCTCTTCCATCAAGCCCTTCGCCGCCTTGACGATTCCCAGCCGACCCTGCTGCGCGCGCTTCAGCAACATGCCCGTTATCAGCAGCCGGTTGATTTCGTTAGTGCCTTCAAAAATCCGATTGATGCGGGAATCGCGGTAGGCGCGCTCCACTGCGTAATCCTGGTGATAACCGTAGCCGCCATGAATCTGGACGCCTTCGTCGACCGTATAATCCAGCACTTCCGACGCATAGACCTTAATGATGGAGCATTCCGCTGCGAACTCTTCCACCGCTTTCATCATGCGCTTCGCGGCGTCCGGTTCAGCCCAGGAGAAGCCTTCCAGATGACCGGAGATCAGGCCTTCCACGCGATACGACATAGCCTCTGCCGCATAGGTGCGAATGGCGATTTCCGCCAGCTTGTGCTGGATCATGCCGAACTTCGCGATCTCAACGCCGAACGCTTTCCGCTGTTTGGCGTAGGCGAGACAGATCTTCAGAACGTTCTTCGAACCACCCACGCCCGACGGCCCCAGCTTCAGGCGGCCCAGATTGAGGATGTTGAACGCAATAATGTGCCCGCGGCCAATCTCACCCAGCACATTCTCCACCGGCACATGGACGTTATCGAGGAAGACGGCAGTGGTGGAACTGCCCTTGATCCCCATCTTCTGCTCTTCTTTGCCGCTCGAAACGCCGGGGAAAGCGCGCTCGACGAGAAACGCCGTAAACTGCTCGCCGTTGACCTTGGCGAAGACGGTAAACAGATCGGCGCGGCCACCATTGGTGATCCACATCTTCTGGCCGTTCAGCACATAGTGCTTGCCGTCAGGCGTCAGATCTGCGCGGGTCTTCGCCGCCAGCGAATCGGAGCCGGCGTGCGGCTCTGTGAGGCAATAGGCGGCTATAAGCTCCGCGCTCGAAAGTCGCGGCAGATATTTCTGCTTTTGGGCCTCGGTGCCGAAAAGCAGCAGCGGCAGCGTCCCAATCCCCGCGTGGGCGCCGTGCCATCCGGCAAAAGAGCCATCACGGGACAATTCTTCCGCCACCACCATGCTGGACGAAAGATCCAGCTCCATACCGCCATAAATTTCCGGCGTCAGGATCGCCTCAAAGCCCAGCGACGCGGCTTTCCGCAGAATCGTGACCGCCAGTTCGTGGTTGCCGTGAACAATCGCTTCGACGTTGGGCCCCACTTCTTTTTCCCAGAACTCGCGCGCGGCACGGCCGATCGCCCGATGTTCATCCGTCAGATCTTCCGGCGTGAAAACCTCATGCGCCGGATGCTCTTCCACCAGAAACGAACCACCCGCTCTCGTCTGTGCCATGTTCAGATCCTCTCGAAAATTCCAGCCGCGCCCTGCCCGCCGCCAACGCACATCGTTACCATGCCGTAGCGCAGATTCCTGCGCTCCATTTCCCGCAAAATACCGGCCGTCAGTTTCGCGCCGGTGCATCCCAGGGGATGGCCCAGAGCGATTGCCCCGCCGTTCACATTCACCAGTTCCGGATTGATTCCGGCGACGCGGATCACCGAAAGAGCCTGTACGGCAAACGCTTCATTCAGTTCGAAGACGCCGATATGATCCATCTTCAGCCCGGCGAGCGCGAGTGCTTTCGGAATTGCCACCACCGGGCCGATCCCCATCAGTTCCGGCGGCACGCCACCAGTGGCGAAGCTAACGAATCGCGCTTTTGGTTTGAGGCCCAGCGCACGGGCTTTGCTTTCAGACATCACCAGCGCCATCGCGGCACCATCGCTGGTTTGCGAGGAGTTGCCGGCTGTGACTGTGCCCTTCACATGAAATACGGGCTTGAGCTTCGCCAGAGCCTCCACTGAGGTGTCCGCGCGCGGGCCTTCATCCCGGTTAAACACCGTCTCGGTGATCTTTAGTTTCGCCGAGCCGTTGGGCGCGGCGGTTTCCACCTTCACGGGCACGATTTCTTCATCGAACTTCCCGGCTGCCTGGGCATGCAGCGCGTTCTGATGACTACGGAATGAGAAAGCGTCAGAATCCTCCCGCGATACGCCGTACTTCCGCTGCACGGCTTCCGCGGTCAGACCCATATTGATGTACATCTCCGGCCGGTTGTCCACAAACCAGGGGTTCGGGGCGGGCTTATTTCCGGCCATGGGAATCATGCTCATCGATTCCGCGCCGCCTGCCAGCAGAATCTGCGCGCTGCCGCTGCGGATCTGATCCGCGGCCATGGCGATCGATTGCAGGCCCGAACTGCAAAAGCGATTGATGGTCACCCCGGTGGTGGTGACCGGCAAACCGGCGCGAAGCGCAGCGATGCGGGCCATGTTACTGCCTGATTCGCCTTCCGGCATGGCGCAACCCAGAATCACGTCTTCAATGTCTTCGGGGGGAACTTGCGGGTACTTTTCCAGCAGCGCGCGGATGACGAACGCGGCCAGGTCGTCCGGGCGGGTATTTCGTAATGTGCCGCGTCCGGCTTTCCCGACGGCGGTACGAAGGCAATCGACGATGACTGCTTCAGGCATTTAAAGGACTCCAGAATAACTGTCTCACATCCGGAGGTTCACGGTTTTTTCGCGGCGCCCGCTTTCAAAGCTTTTTCCACCGCATCGCGCAGGCTCTTTTCCTGAATGTCTTTCGCCAGGGCCGGATCATCGCCCGCATACTGCGTCTGGATAATCCCATTTCGGTCCACAAAAACCAGTTGCGGCATGAACATGGGGTCATTATCGGCGCGGCCGAGGAACTTCTGCACGTAGCTTTGCTCGTTGTACCCAATTGGGAATTGCGGTTTGAAGGTCTTCACAAAGTCCGGAATGTGGAGTGAAGACATGGGCTCAATGGCGGTGGCCATCACCAGAACTCCTTTGTCTGCATAGTCTTTCTGGATTTTGCTGAGTAGTCCGACAGTGAACTGGCAGTGGGGGCAAGTGGTCAGAATGAAGGCCACCACTACGGTCTTCCCGCTCTGCTCGCTCAGCCACAGGTACTTCTCTGTTCCGATTTGGATTCCAATATCGGACGCTTTGCGCGGAATTCGGGGTTCCTGGGCGCTCAAAGTGAGTGTAAAAAAGCCGGCTGCGAGTAGAGCAAATTTCATTCACGTTATTTTCGCATATTTTTCCCTATTAGATTCAGCACTTTACGGACGTCGCTTGCACCACCCGGAAACGGCATCGTGGGAAACCTTGGTCGCGAGCCGCAGTGCGGCAGACGAAATGCATTGAAAGGAAAACACAATGGGCGGAGATCCGATCGTTATCGTTGGGCAGTTCTTCATGTTCCTTCTGGGCTGGTAGTCGCCCTGTAATTCCCTCTGCGCATGGGATGGCGCAGCACATGGCTTTCAGAACCGGCACTTCCCGGTTGCCGCCAGTCGCGGCTCAATTTCTGGTAGACTCTGGTGGTAGTCCATAAGGAAATCCTGTGGCTACCACCGGTCTTACCTGAGGTACTGGTGCCAGCAAATCCGCTGACCGTTAGCGCAATCATTGGTTCGACTCTGATGGCGCTTCTGCTGACTGGTTCACCGCGAATCGCAGCAACTTCTGCTAACTCCGCGCCCGCTATCCCCAAAGAACTCATCGCCTTGAAGAATGAGGCTATGGTCAGTTTTTTGGCAGGCCGGTACGGAGATGCCCGGACTGTCTTCCTGCGCGCGGCCGGGCGTGCTGAACAAACCGGAGTACCAGGAGAAGCTGCAAGAGACTGGAACAGCGCTGGTGCCTGCTCAATCCTCACCGCGCAGTTCCGGACCGCGTTTGACGAGTTCGCCCGGGCGCGAAAACTCGCTGAGAGCGCCCACGACGGAAAAGCCCTGGCTGCGACTCTCAATAATGTTGCCAGCCTCTACGTGCAAATCGGGCAATATGAGCAGGCCATGCGCGTCGCGAAAGAAGGACTGGCCCGCAATGCAGTGGATTTCGAGCCGGAGGCACACTCGAAGTTGCGGTTTCAACTGGCAGTTTCACTGGCGAAGCTGGGGCGGATGGATGAGGCCGAGCCGTACTTCCGGATGGCTCTGGCTGAGTTGACAAGCGAAAAAAATTATACGGAGACAGCCATGATTTACGGCCTGCTCGGTACGGCCTACCTGAGAGCGAATCGCCTCCCCCAGGCGGAGCAGGCTCTCAATGAAGGGCTCCGGCTGGTCCGTGCGCACAAACTAAACGCCTCCGCAAATATTTTCTCGGGCCTTGCCAAACTCAAGGCAAAACAGAACGACCCGGTCGCCGCCGCTGAATACTTTGACGCCGCGCTGTCCGCACAACAGGGTCGCACTCCGCGTTGGATGATTCTGGCTGATCGCGGGCAGTTTCGACTCGACTGCGGTGACCTGACAGGAGCCCTTGCCGATTTTCGGGACTCGCGCCGTATCGCGTCGCAAATGCGGGTCGACATGGTCCCTGCCGACCGCGACCGGGTTGCATTCGAAAGCGGCCTGAGCATGGTTTTCGAGGGGCTTGTCGATGCGGGTAACCGGCTGGCGCAAAAAACAGGCGACAATTCGATCCTTCAGGAAACATTCGATGCCGCCGAACAGGACCGTCTCTGGAGCCTGCGCGCGCTTTTGCCGGGCACCCACGACTGGCGCTCCAGGCTTCCGACAGAATACTGGGAACGCCTGGCGCGATACCAGACGCTGGAGCGAAGCGCCGTAGCTCGGGGCGCTTCAGAAGCCCGTCGGTCGGTGGCTACAGCAAGAGTGGAGGAACCCTGTCCTCTGTCGCCGCCGGCGACCGAAAAGCGGTCGTGTTCCTCAGAAGCGGATGCGCAGACCACAGCACTTCGCGTGGAACTGGCCCGGTATGAAGCGAATGCAGCCGGACCGGCGACGGAATCGCGGGAGCCGCCTCTGAGTCATATCCGGCGGGTGCTGCCGGATGATACGGCACTTTTTAGCTTCCATATTTCGGCCCACAGCTCATGGGTCTGGGCGGTTGACCGCAGGCATGTGGTCGCCTTCCCCCTTGCCCCGGCAAAACAAATCCAGACCGCTGTGCGGAAGTTTGCCGCCGCCCTCCGTGATGGCAAGCCCTCCTCATCCATCGGCGCAGGCTTGTATCGGGACCTGTTTGGTTCCATACCCGCCGCCTTTCTCGACCGGAAGCACTGGCGCCTGGAGCTGGACGGACCCCTGTATGAACTCCCCTTCGCCGCTTTGACCGTCGGCGAAGACTCGCACGGTCCCGTATACCTGATCGAAAAAGCGGATCTGGAAACCATTCCTGGCGCGCTGCTGGCCACCAGGGATGCCATCCCGGCCACGGGTACATTTCTGGGTATTGGCGATCCCGTCTATAACGCTGCGGACAGCCGTTACCGGGGAGCAAAGGGCGCCGCTGGACTCTCGCTTGCAAGACTGCCGAATACCGCCGCGGAACTGGAGACTTGTTCACAAGCCTGGAATCCATTGGCGCGCAGGCTGCTTACCGGCCCCGAAGCACAGATCGACAGCGTGCGACCCGCGTTGCAATCCAATCCTGCGATCATCCACTTCGCGACTCACGTTATCCCGGCGAAGGACGAATTCCAGTCCGGCCTGATCGCCCTCAGTCTCGACTCGGGCGGAGCCGTGGGCCTTCTGGGCCCGAAAGAAATTGTGGCAAGAGCCGTCAACTGCAAGCTGGTGGTGATGAACGGTTGCCATTCCGCGCAGGGTGAAGCGCTGCCAAGTGTCGGCCTGATGGGCCTGACGCGCGCCTGGATCGGCGCCGGAGCCATGTCCGTGATGGCGACTCATTGGGATATCCCCGACGATTCCGCGCAGTCCCTGCTGACCGATTTCTATCGCTCCCTGAAGACTTCTCCCGACGGGGGAACCGCAGGAGCCCTCCGGCATGCGCAACTGGCAGCCCTGAACATGCCGGGCGCCCGGCAACACCCCCAACAATGGGCAGGATACTTCCTTTTGAGCAGAATGCTGTGACCGCGACCTTTGTGACCGCGACCTTAACGAGTCCCTTTTTGGAACAGAATATGCCGGGATCTGGTCCTCAGAAGGACGTTCGTCCGACAACGGTAAACGTGACGTTGCTAACATCAGTTCCAGTGGCGGAGGAACAGACCTCAGGTACCGCAGGCGTGCCGCCGGATGAGTTCCACATCCAGGACTGGACCCGGCTTGTCGAACGAATCCATGATCGCGACCCCGCCGCCATGGAAGAACTGTACGCGATATTCGCCAAAGGCATTCGCTACTTTCTGCTGCGGAATCTGGGTGCGGACGAGTTGGACGACAGGGTTCACGATTGCTTCGTGATCGTCGCCCAGGCGATTCAGCAAGGTGAACTTCGCGACCCGGCCCGCCTGATGGGCTTCGTCCGTACCGTTGTGAAACGCCAGATTGCCGCCACTATCGATCTGGCCGTAAGCCGTCGCCGCAACCAGGTGGACTACGAAGAGACCCTTTTTACCCTCACCGACTGGAAAGACGACCCCGAACACAGTCTTCTGCAACAACAGCGGACCGACATCGCCCGGCGCGTTCTGAACGGGATATCCCGCCGGGATCGCGAAATACTCGACCGGTTTTATGTGCAGGAGCAGCCGCAGGAGCAGATCTGCGAGGAGATGAGCCTCAGTTATAACCAGTTCCGGTTGCTGAAATCCCGGGCCAAAGCCCGCTTTGGCGAACTGGGAAAGCGTTTGACCGCCGCCGGCCTGGGCGGCTCCATCAAACCCGAAAAAGCGAGATCCGAAAAAATCTGAGAAATAAGTTTCGGCGTCACACTTACTCTGCATACAGGAGCATTTTGTGCAGAATCATTTAGCGCTGGACGGATCGCCTCATGGTTCCGACGACCAGCTGGAGCTCTACGCTCTGGATCGGCTGTCTGAAACAGAGATCATTCCGCTGGAAGAACATCTAATGGTGTGCGAGGCCTGCCGTGAAAAGCTTGAGCAGGTTGCGGCGTTCGCTTTCACCGTGCGGGATGTGCTGAAACAGCACCCCGTCCCCGCCGCTGACGCGGCACCATCGTGGCTGGACCGGCTTCAATCGACATGGTCCGTCTTCTCTCCGGGCAACTGGAGGCCTCAAATGGCCCTGGCTGGCGCCTTTGCGGCGGTGGTCCTCTCGGTCGGCGTCTGGCAGGTCAGCAAGACCGACGGGAGCATGACGCTCCCGGCTGTCGCGTCTCTGCAATTGACGGCCATGCGCGGAGAAATGCCGTCCGTGCCTCCGGCCCGTGAACTGGAACTGCAACTGGGCGACGCCCCGGAAACCGGCGCGCCGTTTCGGCTGGAGCTGGTCAGCGACACGGGTTCACCAGTCTGGACCGGGCAACCAGCCGCCTCGCAGGTCCTCTCGGCGAGAATCAACAAGCCGGTTACGGCAGGCGTCTACTTTCTCAGGCTTTACGACAACGGCGGGAAGCTGCTGCACGAGTATGGTTTTCGCGTCATGCCTCCGCCCGCCAAACCCTGAGCTTACTGAACCGGCACGAAAGTAACGGAACTCTTCGCGTCCAGCTTCCCGAACTGCATCGGGAAGCTGCGGCCCGAATAGTACGATTCCCACTGGTCTTTGTAGTGCCGGGAGGCCACATTTCCCGATTGCCCCACCGGCAGATTCCAAAGCGAGTCTTCCCAGTTACCCAATGAAATGTTGATCCGCTCCGAAGGGATCAGCTTCCGTGTGGTCTGCTTCACGGTCGTCGTGCTGCCGCTCATGGGCACCAGGCCGATGTTGAAGTACTTGCCCACCAACGGAATCTGGCTGACCACCGGGTGTTTGGCATCAAGGTACATATACTTGCCCCACTTCCAGCGCTTTGGATCATTTCCCTGTAACTTCTGGCCTTCTTCCATGCCATCGGCGAAACAGCGCAGCAGCAACTCGTTATAGTCGGCAAACCAGCCGGCAGGACGCTCGCGCAGCAGTTTTTCCACCACGGCGATGCCAATCTGAGTGTCGTAGAGAGACCCGCCACCGGGCGCGGCCCGGTCAGCGATGGCTTTGCGGACATACTGATACGCCAGCGTCACAACCAGAGGCTCGGCGGCGTCCTTATCCATTTGCCCGTCCCAAACCTTCAGCATCCGCACAGCATCAGTAAACAGGGGGTTGGTTGCGGCACGCTTCTCATAAGCCGCGACCAGTTGCCGTCCCAGAAACCGGCTAAACCCGCTGTAAACATCCTTCTCAATCCGCAAACCATCTTCCGGCTTCAGTTTATTTCCGGATGCCGTCAGCATATCCAGAATCTGCCGGGAACGGTAGTGGGACGCAAAAGTCCCGTTCACGCGGTAAGGAAAGTCGGTTGGAAACGGGTTCTGGTTCGCTGTCACCACATAGCCACTCTTCGGATTGAACGCAGTGGGGAGTTGATCGAATGGGATATAGCCGTCCCACTCGTTTTCGCCGGTGGAGCCGTCGACCGGTACATCTCCATTGAAGTTCCTGCGAAGCGGCAACTTGCCGGCCGCCTGGTAGCCGATATTCCCGTCCACATCCGCGTAGACAAAGTTCTGCCCGGGACCGCCGAAGGTTTCGAGCGCCTTGCGGAACTCTTCCCAGTTGCGGGCCCGGTCGATATCCAGAAACACATTATGGAAGACCGAGGGGTCCGCCGCAGTCCATTTCAGCGCCACAACCCGGTTCGCGGTCTGCTGGAGAATCGGGCCGTGCCGGGTGACCCAAACCGGCATTTCCTCCGGCGCGCGACCCTTGATCCGAATCACTTCGCGTTCCTGCCTCGCCTGCTCCACCTTACCGGCGAAGAGATACCGGCCAGTCCGAAGGTCCATTCTTTCGAGGTACAGTTCCTGCACGTCGAACCCGAGGTTGGTCACACCCCAGGCAATACGGTCGTTGTGGCCCATCAGGATACCTGGCAAACCCGGCAGTTCGACGCCTTCGACATTCATTCCCGGCGCCTGCAAATGCACCATATACCAGATTCCCGGCATGCTGAATTCCAGATGCGCGTCGTTGGAAAGCAACGGTTTACCGCTGGCGGTATGCGCACCGGAAACGGCCCAGGCGTTGGAACCAGGGTGCACGTCGCCGCCTGGCGAGAATTCCAGTCCGGACCGGCCTGGAAACAGGTAGTTGACCTTCTCCGGTTCGCCGGTGGCCAGCATCTGCTCTTTCGTCAGCTTGGTCCGCCAATCGCTGGTTAGACTCCGGAACATGTTCAACCCCACGAGGATACTGTCGACGCCACTCCACAGCTGCGGATCATATCCAAGAAGCTGAAACTCCATGCCATACCTGCCGCGGTGCGATTCAATCCAGGCATTCACGCCACGGGAATAGGCAGAAATGTTTATCCGATCCTCGTCGGGAAGCTGGGAATAGATGTTCTCCGCCATCCTTCGCATCCGCAGGCGGCGCGACTCCCGATCAATCTCCAGGCCCGCCACTCCAACCGCTTCCGAGAGGTCTCCCGCCGCCAGGCGCCGCAGGGTATCCATCTGCCACATGCGGTCTTCCGCGGTGACGAAGCCTTGGGTAAAAAGCGCGTCTTCCAGATTTTGGGCTTTAATGTGAGGAACGCCAAGGGCGTCCCGGCTGACCTCAACAGGTCGGGTGACACGGGCCTCAATTGTCCCGGAGGTCTGGGGCAATGCCCGGTAAAAGATCCGATAGAAGATGCCGCCCGCCGCGATGACAGCGATCGCGATCAGGACGTTCACCACAAACAAAACGCGGCGCACTAAATCGAGTGTAGCGGATGGTGGTTGGTTGGCCGGTTTCGTCTGCTTTCCTGAACAGGTTGTTCAGTTTTGCTGAATAATCAGGGGCCGCAACCACCTGTAAACTTTTTATCAGGCTTGCAGGTTTTGCTAAGGGATGCAATCGAACTCCGCGTGGGTGCTCGCCTGGAAGTGAACGTCAAGCTGGAGATCGGCTCGACCGATCAATCCATCACAATTACGACAGAAGCCGAGCAGTTGACCACCAAATCCGGGCAGATCCTGCTGCCCGCCGACCAGCGCACCACCCGCTGCTTCCCGGCCCGGACGTTACACCGACTTCGTCCCGGTTCGGCACGGTGACCGGCTCCACCCAGGCGAACTACCCGCGCCGCTTGCAGATCACGCTAAAATTACTGTTCTAAACAGATGCTCACTGCATCGTTGTCTACAATTCTCTTAGGACGGCGATGCAGGAACTTTTCCGAATTCTCGAAGACCCGCGGGAATGTTCCTACCTGCCCGATGTTCTTGCTACCCTGCAAATCAGTCTGATTTCCAGCATGACCACGGAGGAACACGGCAGCCAGATGGAACGCGGCTACCGGCGTTTCGGCATGCAGGTTTTCCGTCCTGCCTGCGGGACCTGTATTGAATGCCGCAGCATGCGGATTCCGGTCCAGGAATTTTCGCCGACCGGCAGCCAGCGGCGTGTTCTGCGCCAGAACCAGCACATTCGCGCCGAACTGCATGGCGCTTATGTGACCGCCGGGCACGTGGAGTTGTTCAACATTTACCACGAGTTCATGGGCAGTCATCGAGGCTGGGCGGTGCAGCATGTCGACGCCGAAACGTACCACCGGGATTTCGTGCTGGACCCCGCCAGAACAGGCCGCCAGTGGCTGTATTTCGATGAAGAAAATGGCGACAGGCTGGTGGGCGTGGCGCTGATGGACGAAGTGCCCGGCGCGATTTCGCTGGTCTATTTCTATTACGATCCGGCATGGCGCGGCCAGTCACCGGGGACTTTCTCCATCCTGAACCAGTTACTCTACGCGAAGGCGGCGGGCCTGGAATACGCCTATTTCGGGTACTGGGTGAAGGACTGCCAGTCGCTGGCGTATAAATCGCGCTTCACCCCCCATGAGATTCTGCTGGGCCTTCCGGCTGACGACGAACCGGCCGTGTGGGTTCGGGCTACGGTATAGCCAGGCGGGCGATCCGGCCCTTCGCGCCGACGGCCCAGATCGAACGACCACCGGCGACGGCGAGAGCGTTATAACTCCCTTCGTCGAAGAGCTTCCAGGTGCGGCCATCGTCCGTTGAAGCGTCTGAACCCGAAGTTCCTGTCACTACCCAGAGCCGAAGTTTCGGGACATACGCCGCCGCGGAACGAAACCCGGCAGGTCCGGTGGCCGCTCCGGTAGCAAGCGCGGTCCAGGTGAGTCCGCCGTCTGAGGTCGCGGCGATATTCTGCTTGGTTTCATTGTCTTTCCCGTAGTCGCCTCCCACCGCGATGCCGTGTTTCGTGTCGCGGAACGCCAGAGAGAAAATCCCTGCGGCAGGGCCATCGTTCCGGAGCGGCGTGGCGACGGCAGTCCAGGTCTTGCAGCCGTCCTTTGTATGCAGCACGCGGGCCGCGCCCTTTCCCCCCGTGCCGAGCCAGGCCTCAGCCTTGCCCGCCAGCCGCAGGGATGAATTGCTGGCCGCGAATGCACCTTCTTCGCCGGTGATCGGAGGGAGTTGCTGACGATCCCAGTGCTGGCCGCCATCGGAGGTTGTGAAAACGGTCATCCGGCCGTCCACCGGGTCGCCCGCGACGATGCCGTGGCGCACATCCCAAAATGCAATTGCATCCCAAAAACCCTTCGGGTCGGGATTCGTGAATTGCAGGTTCCAGGTAGCTCCGGCGTCAGTTGTTTTGTAGATGCGGGATTTCTCGCCCTCGCCGCTGCTCATCAGCCACGCAGTCAACTGGCTCACCGCCCACACGCCCCGAAAATCCAAAGCCGATGCCCCGGGGACGACGCCCGATTTCCAGATTTTGCCGCCATCGGTGGTCCGAAGCCACGTGCCGTCGGTTCCGCTGGCCCAGACAATCTGTTCACTGACGGCGCTGACACCGCGCAGCCCGGCGGTGACGTCGCTCACCTGCGGGAGCCAGCTTTGGCCGAATGCCGTCGCGGTAAGACCCAGGAGCGTGTAATAAACTGCCTTCATGAAAGTATTGTCGTCTCTTGTGGCGGTGTTTGTGACATTTGCCCCGCTTGCCTTCGCGCAAAGCCCGTTGGCGGGCCGCTGGGGCTTCAACTTGACCGCTGCGAATGGCGCGCACGAAGCCGCCTGGCTGGGCGTCACTGAGAAAAACGGAACCCTCGAAGTCTGGCTGCAGCCCACCGGCGGCAACGTCCGGCAAATCAAGGACTTCAAGGCTGACGGCAAGCACCTGACGCTCACTGTTTCCACTGTGACGTGGGAACTCGACGCAGCCGGCGACAAGCTGACGGGCCCCCAGAAATCCGGCGCGACCTCGACCCCGCTATCAGGCTTTCGGGAGCCGGAACTGAAACGCGCCGAGCCGAAGAGCTGGAACAAGCCGGTCGCCCTTTTCGATGGCAAGACGCTCGAAGGCTGGGAGCCGATGGCGGCAAACAGCCATTGGCTGGTGAAAGATGGCCTGCTCACCAACGAAGACCACGGCGCGAATCTGAAAACCAAACGGACCTTTCAGGACTTCAAAGTGCACTTCGAGGCCAACTGCCCCGACCACGCCAACAGCGGATTTTACCTGCGTGGGCGTTATGAAATGCAGCTGGAGTATGAGCCGTTGGCGAAGAATCCTCCGGAGCGCCGTATCGGGGCGATTTATGGCCGCATCGCCCCGGCAGTCGACCTGCCCCGGAAACCGGGCGAGTGGGATACCTTCGACATCATGCTGGTGGGCCGCACCGTCACCATCGTCCGCAACGGGGTGACGACTGTCGACCACAAGGAGATCGAAGGGATTACCGGTGGCGCGCTGGACGCCAATGAATCCGAGCCGGGACCGTTCTACATTCAGGGCGACCACACCGGTGGCCTGAAGTTCCGCGACATCACCGTATCGACACCAAAGCAATGAGAACGTTCAGTAAAGACCAACTGGAAGTCCGGATTTTCCCGACGCGCGCGGAGGCCGGCGCACAGGGGGCCGAAATCGCCGCTGCCCGAATCCGCGAGACAATTGATCGCGACGGGAAAATGGCAATCGTGTTCGCGTCTGCCGTCTCCCAAGATCCGTTTCTTGCCGCCCTGCGCGCGCAGTCCGGCATCGCCTGGGAGAAAATCACGGCATTCCATATGGATGAGTACGCCGGCATGAGCGGCGAACATCCCGCGTCGTTCCGGCGCTTTCTCAGGGAACGGCTGCTGGACCATGTTCCGGTGGCGGCCTTCCATCAGCTGGACGGGGAAGCTGCGGACCCCGACGCCGAGTGCGCGCGCTACGCGGCACTGCTTGAAAAAGCGAACCCATCGCTGATCATCATGGGCGTTGGAGAGAATGGCCACCTGGCATTCATCGACCCGCCGGTTTGCGATTTCCATGACCCCCGCACCGTGCGGCCCGTGGAACTGGACGAGGTCTGCCGGATGCAACAGGTGCATGACGGCGCTTTTGCGACCCTGGAAGACGTGCCGAAACAGGCGCTTTCTCTGACGGTCCCGTTCTTCCTGAGCGTGCCGCGTGCGCTCGTCTTCGTCAACGGACACCACAAGAGCGCGGCGGTAAAAGCTGCGATTGAGGGTCCGATCGCCGAGGCGTGCCCGGCCTCCGCCCTGCGCCGGCACTCCGACGCGACCATGTTCCTGGACGCCGAGGCCGCAGAAAAATTGTAGGTTTGGCGGTACCAGGCGGTTCCGCCTGCCTGAATGGTGCGGGCCACGAAAAATGTCAAAAGCCCAGGTGTGGAGGTACCGGCGGCACGTACCCTGCGCAATTTCTTGTAAAAACTACACGGGCAGTTACCGCAAGCCCTGCCAATGTCGCCACACTGACAGGAGGCCGCCACTCTTGCTGAGGTGCGCCCCGAAGGAGATACCACGTGGTTTCAAGACGGAATTTCGGAAAGACAGCGCTCGCGGCCGTGTCGGCCTCAGCGGCGGCACAAACACCGCCCCCGGCCGGCGGACCGGGTGGTTTCGGTCGCGGAGGCCCGCCAGCCAAACCCAATTCCAACTTCGCGGGCGTGCAGATTGGCGTCATTACCTATAGTTTTCGCC
Source organism: Bryobacterales bacterium (assembly GCA_038319515.1). Taxonomy (GTDB): domain Bacteria; phylum Acidobacteriota; class Terriglobia; order Bryobacterales; family Bryobacteraceae; genus BOG-234. The sequence goes on along the minus strand of JBBQDH010000002.1, from coordinate 55,600 downwards.
AGGGTGTGACGGCTAAAGACCTCATCCCGACGATCACAAAGCTGGGCATCAACTCCGTGGAACTGATGAGCAACCACGCCGAGGCCCTGGCGGGCGCACCTGCTCCCCCGGCTTTTGGCGGAGGAGGGCGCGGACGCGGTGGCCAGCAGCCCTTGACACCCGAACAGCAGGCTGCCGCAACGGCTGCCCGCGCGGCTCAGGATGCCGCCCGCGCTGAACTCGAAAAATGGCGCGCCGGTGTCTCCATGGATTCCTATAAGGACGTCCGGAAGCAGTTCGACGACGCCGGTATTGACCTCCGTATCCTTTGCTACAACCTGAATGGCAACGTGAAGGACGAGGAGCTTGACTACTCTTTCCGCATGGCGGAAGCGCTGGGCGTGAAGGGCATTTCTTCCAGTTCCACCGTCACCATCGCAAAACGCGTGGCCCCCTTTGCCGAAAAGTACAAAATGCTCTGGGCCGGCCATGGTCACGATGCAGTGGACGATCCCGAACAGTTTGCCACGCTGGAAAGCTACGCAAAAATCATGTCGTTCAGCAAATACATCGGCGTGAACCTCGATATTGGCCACTTTACGGCGGCGGGTTATGACGCGGTTGCTTACATTAAGGAGAACCATGCGCGGATTTCTAACCTCCATCTGAAAGATCGCGTGCGCAATCCGGCAGGCGGCGGGCGCGGCGGCAACCTGCGCTGGGGCGATGGTACGACCCCAATCAAGGAAGTGCTACACCTCCTCCAAAAAGAGAAATACCCCTTCCCGGCCAATATCGAATACGAGTACCAGGGTACCGATTCGGTGATCGAAGTGGCGAAATGCCTGCAATATTGCCGCGACGTCTTGCTGGGATAACGCGCTCCTCGGGGTTGGGGCCGAATTCTTCGGAACCAACCCCTGCTTCCTGCATCCAAAGAAACAGGACACGTTCCGCTTCATTTGTGTTAACCTGAAACTCGGGAGCTCTGTGCCTCTGCGCCAACTATTGCTCCCTTCCCGCTAGTGCGGCTGTTTGAGGCGTTTCGCCGATCCTAACATTTACAAAAGAAACTATTTAGCTGTTATTGGCGTGCGCCTGTGCTTGCGCTCTTATTCGCCGGGAAGGTATTGAGCTCATGGATGATGACGATCAGTTTCTACACGAAGCCCCGCTAGGGATCAACTTCGACGAAGAAGCAACTAAATTTTTCGACCCTGAGGCTGAGGCGGATTTTTTACATCCCCAGCAGCAGGTTGAGGAATCGATTTACACGGACGATCCTGTCCGCGTTTACCTGCGTGAAATGGGTGCGGTTCCGCTGCTCACCCGTGAAGGCGAAGTGGATCTCGCCCGTCGGATGGAGCGCGGAAAGCTTCGAATGCAGAAGGCCATCAGCCGCTCCGCGCTGGTGCAGCTGGCCGTTGTGGAACTCGCCGAAACCCTGAAGAAGAACCCCGACGATCTGGACAACCATGTCGATATCGGTGGTGAAACAGAAGAGGGCGTACCGGTCGACACGAAGAAGCGAACCGACGTTCTCAAGACCTTCACGGACATTCAGAGCGCCCACAAGCGCTCCATCACACTGTTCGAAAAGCTGGAAGTGGCCCCTGCAGGCAACAAGAAGGCCCGCCGCAAGGTGCAGGTTAAGTTGTTCCGGGCGCTCGTCGAAACCTCCCTCGCGATCCGCGCCGTGCCGTGGGTGCTGCTGCGATGGCGCGATTTCACGCGCGAAATCGAACGCGCGGTGGAAGAACTCAACCATCTGGACCGCGAGCTAAAGAAGCTGGAAGCGAAGAACGCCGTCGCCCAGCAGACCCGGATTCGGGAACTGAAACGTGAGGTCCGCAAGCGCGAGGTGACCGCAGGCGCCTCTCTCGAAGTTCTGAAGCACACAGTCACGGTCATCCGCCACGGCGAGCAGGAAGCCGAGCGCGCCAAAAAAGATCTGGTGGAAGCCAATCTTCGCCTCGTCGTTTCGGTCGCTAAAAAGTACGTGAACCGTGGCCTGCACCTGCTCGACCTGATTCAGGAAGGCAATATCGGGCTGATGCGCGCCGCCGACAAGTTCGAATATCGCCGCGGCTACAAGTTTTCGACGTATGCCACCTGGTGGATCCGTCAGGCCATCACCCGTGCGATTGCTGACCAGTCCCGCACCATTCGTATTCCCGTTCACATGAACGAGAGCATGAACAAGTTCCTGCGCGCTTCCCGCGAGCTGGAAAAGGAACTGGGCCGCACGCCGACCAACGAAGAAATCAGCCGGCGTATGGATATCCCGGTGGAAAAGGTCCAGAAACTCAAGACCATTTCGCGCGATCCGGTTTCGCTGGAAACTCCGGTCGGTCGTGATGGCGAGTCGGCTCTTGGCGATCTGATTGAAGATCGCTGGGTGGGCTCTCCGGTGGACGCTGTCATCGAATCGAACGTTCGCGATGAAACTGCGGGCATTTTGAAGACTCTCTCGCCGAAAGAAGAGAAGGTGATCCGCCTTCGCTTCGGTATCGGATGTGAACGCGAGCACACGCTGGAAGAGATTGGCCAGGAATTCGACGTCACCCGCGAACGTATCCGCCAGATTGAGGCGAAGGCGCTTCGACAGCTTCGCGCTCCGGAACGGGCTCGCCGGCTGCGGGCACTGCTCGCAGCGAGATAAGATTTCCGCATATCCTCAAACCAGAAAGGCCCCGGAGTTTCCGGGGCCTTTTTTTGTTTGCTCGTATCTTGTCCGGGGGCTCCGTAAAGTTCTGATCGCTTCCCGCCGATAAACGCCTGTGGGGCGAGATCCATCAAAGGGGCAAAGCAGAAGTATGACGATTGGAACGAAATTGATGGCGGGCACGGTTTCCATGTTTGTTTTTACGGCGATTCTCGGTGGCGTTGCGCTGCGTGGAATTGAGTCGTTTAAGAAGGGGTTTGATCTGGTGACCGGACCAGTGGCCCACAAGATCGAACTTGCGAATGCTCTGGAGAATGCGGCGCCTGCAATGATGACGGCTCAGCGGGGCGTGGTGTTGGCGGCTTACGCGAAGGATCAGGCGGAACTGGCGACGAATGAAAGGAAGTTCAGAAGCAGTCTGGATCTGCTAAGAAAAGCAACTAAGGAGATCGTCCCCTTGTTGGTTAAGGAGGAGGCCAAAGTGCGGCTTGCCGACCTTGTCTCCCTATCTGAGCAATGGAATACCCTTTTTGAAGGCCTCTTACGAAGCGCGACCGGCGGCGATGCCGATGCTGCCAATACACTCCGAAGGCAGATTACGCCTCTTACAGCAAAAGTCATTGAGGACGCTGAGCGCCTCTCCGCAATTCAGGTGGAGATTATGGGCGAGAGTAAAGCTGCTTTGGAAGACACGCACCAAAGTGTCCTGATTTCCACCGCCGTGGCGCTGACGCTTTGTCTTCTGCTGGGCAGCGCTACGTTGTTTCAGATACGCGGCATCGTGGCGTCGCTTCGCAAAGCGGTGACTGAGCTCCGCGTGGGAGCAAACGAAGTAGCTCAGGCTTCCGTCCAGGTATCCTCCGTCAGTCAGGCGGTGGCCCAGGGAGCGTCTCAGCAGGCCGCCTCGCTCGAAGAGACCGCTGCAGCGGGCAAAGAGATCCAGACAACGGCCGGAAAGAACACGGGGAGTGCGGTCCGTGCGGCTGAACTGGTGAACTCCTCACAGGTGAAATTTGCCCGCACCATCGTGGCGCTGGATGAGATGGTGGCCGCCATGGGTGAGATCTGTTCGTCGGGCGATAAGATCTCGAAGATCATCCGGGTGATCGATGAGATCGCTTTCCAGACCAACATTCTGGCGCTCAACGCGGCGGTTGAAGCGGCGCGCGCTGGTGAGGCCGGAATGGGATTTGCCGTGGTCGCCGATGAAGTGCGAAATCTGGCGCAGCGAAGCGCTACCGCCGCGCGGGATACCGCCGGGTTGATCGAAGGCTCCATCTCCGCTTCACAGTCAGGGTCCGTGAAAGTGAATGAGGTTGCTTCCGCCATCCGCAGTATTGCGACGGACTCGGAAAGGGTGAAGAGCCTGGTTCACGAGGTCAGCGCCGGCAGCCAGGAACAGGTCAAAGGCCTCGACTCCATCAGCGGCGCGCTGGTTCAGATTGAGCAGGTCACACAGCGCTCGGCCGCCGGCGCGGAACAGAGCGCCGCAGCCGCTCAGGAACTCAATTCACAGGCCTCAGCGCTGCAGGGAATCCTTGCCAGGCTGACCGGCATGTTGGGCGAAGGGAATCAGGGTTTCAGAGCTTCCCGAGGCAGAGTTGGATATCATGGCCTCTCAGCCGCCAGATCATGACCGAATGGAAATTTGAAACACTCGACCCGGCCTACGGGAAGGTCTCTGAAGGAAATGCATGGGACGGATCGGGAATGCTGTTCACCCGAATTTTCCAGAGCCGGATCATGCGATACGACCCCGGCACAAACGAGGTCTCCGTCTGGCGTGAAAACACGAACTACGCCAACGGCCTGACGTTCGACGCCCAAGGCCGGTTGTATGCGTGCGAGGGCGGGGCAGATGAGAACCACCGCCGGGTTGTCCGCTATGAGACGGATGGTTCGGTGACGGTTCTGGCCGACAGGTTCGAGGGGAAACGACTTAATATCCCGAACGATCTGGTGGTCGACCGGCAAGGAAGCGTCTGGTTCACTGATCCGTTCTACGAAGGCGCCGCCGGACCCTGGAGTGCCGACCGCACCCACAAAGACCTGGTACATGAGTCCGTCTATCGGCTGGATCCACAGGCAGACGGGACCTGGAGCATTGCCCGCGTTACTTTCGAAACCACGCGCCCGAACGGCCTCCTGTTTTCACTCGACTACAAGACGCTCTACGTCGCGCAGAGTGGCCGGGAGCCCACCGAGGCGCGCCAGTTGCGGGCCTATCCGGTCAACGATGACAGATCTCTTGGCCAACCGGAAATCCTGCACGACTTCGGCGCTCATCGCGGAATCGATGGTATGCGACTCGATACGGAAGGCAACATCATCGCCTGTTGTGGTTGGGAAGTGAGCGGCCCGGGGCCGATGATGTACGTGTTCTCGCCCTCCGGTGAAGTGCTGGAGACGCACGCGGTCCCCTGCACCCGACCGACGAACTGCGCGTTCGGAGGCAATGATCTTTCGGTCCTCTATGTAACCACCATCGAGGGCTTTCTGTTCCGGGCACACACGGAGCGCCAGGGCCGCCCTCTGTATCGGGGTTAAACCGTTCGCTTCCGCCGCCAGAACCCGGCAACCCCGAGAGTGACTGCAAACAAAGCGCCCGTTGCGGGTTCGGGCACGGCAGCGGGAGCCAGGTTGTAGCCCATTACGTCAAGCGCTTTCCATTCGATGCCGTTGTTGGCCTGAGTTCCGGGGGTCGCGAACGCATCCTGAACCTTGGGTGAACCGTTCACGCTCAACCAGTCACCATAGTCGCCCGGGCTGCTCTGGTTGAAGCGGGCGAGTCCGGTGCTGCCGTCAATCGAAAAGCACGAGGTCTCCGCAGCGGACGAAGTGTAGGAGCGACTGCTCACCGCGGCGCAGGTGGAACTGGTGCCATGGTACCGGAATAAATCCTCCGGCGAGACGAACGGGAAGCCGACTCCCATGGAAGAACCAAGGCCGAGGACTTCATTGATCTCATGCGAGACGACCGATTGCAGATCGTAATTCGTGCCCACCTGAGTGCCCGTGCGGGACAAATTCATGCTGTTGGTGCCCAGGCTGATGGTGCCGTCGGAATTGGCGTTGTCCGCCTGGAAATTTCCCAGCGCGAGGGCGCGTGCCAGCGGTCCCTTGACCTCGATTTTGTTTTGGCTCGTAATGGGGTCGAGTGTTGCCCCGGGTGCCAGGTGCGCCAGCGCCGTGAAGTCATCCGCGCTCACCGCGTGACTGGTCAGGTTGGTGCGGAAGGTGTCGTAGGGCACGGCGTACGCGGTGAAAAGGGTGGAGCCCAGTACGCTCTGGTCCACCTTGAAGCTGATATTGACCGTGATGGAATTCAGAATCTCGTTCTGGTAGGCCTGGATCACCGAATTGATGGTGTTCTGCGTTGCGGTGCGGTCGGACTGGCTCAGCGTCGAAAACGTGGCTGAATCGAAGGTCGCGTTAATGATCAGATTGGCGCATGCCGGCGAACCGGACAAAAGCAGCAGCAGGGGCGCTGTGAGACACAGTTTTTCAAAGATATGCACGCAAAAATTCTCCGGGGCAGCAGAGCTGAAAGTGAGGGGGACCTCGTGGCAAGCGCGGTCTCTTTTGATCCTTATCAGGGTAACTAATCTGTTGCAGCCAAATCAACAGTGGCAGTACCAGCGGGACCGTTAACCAAAGAAACTGCTTCGGCGGGTGATAACCTGAAAATTCCCCGTAAAACTATGAGCAGCCTCCAAATCACCTTGCCGGACGGAAGTGTACAGCAGGTTCCGGCAGGAACCAGCGCCTTCGATATCGCGCAGAAAATCAGCCCCCGTCTTGCTGACGCCGCCATTGTCGCCAAAGTCAACGGTAAGCTGTACGACCTGAAGCGCCCCTTTGAAGCGGATTCCACCCTGCAGATTCTTACCAATAAAGATGCAGAAGCGCTGGAAGTCTATCGCCACTCGACCGCACACCTGTGCGCAGCCGCCGTGCTGGAACTGTTCCCGGAAACCAAACTCGGGATCGGGCCGCCCATCGATACCGGCTTCTACTACGACTTTGACCGCCCGGAGCCCTTCACCCCGCAAGACCTCGAAAAGATCGAGGCCAAAATGTGGGAGTTGCAGGCGAAAAACCTGGCCTTCGACCGCAGCCTGATTGCCAAACCGGAAGGTCTGGCGAAGTATCGCGCCATGAATGAGCCGATGAAGGTGGAACTCATTGAAGAGCGCGCGGATGCCATCTTTTCTGAATACACGCTCGGGCCCCACTTCATTGATTTCTGCCGCGGGCCGCATGTGCCGGATACTTCCCGGATCAAAGCTTTTAAGCTGCTCAGCATCGCCGGTGCCTACTGGAAGGGCGACGAAAAGAACAAGCAACTGCAGCGTATTTACGGCACTGCCTGGTTCAGCAAGAAGGAACTGGACGAGTACCTCAACAAGCTGGAAGAAGCAAAGAAGCGCGACCACCGCAAACTCGGCCAGGAACTGGACCTGTTCAGCATTCAGGAACTTGCCGGCCCCGGCCTGATCTTCTTCCATCCAAAGGGCGGCATCATCCGCAAACAGCTGGAAGACTGGATGCGCGACGCCTATCTTAAGCGTGGCTACTATCTGGTCTACACCCCGCACGTGATGCGGCGCGACCTCTGGAAGGTCAGCGGCCATGCCGGGTTCTACTCGGAAAACATGTTCAAGCCGATGGAGCTGGACGACGCCGAGTATCAGCTGAAGCCCATGAACTGCCCGGGGCACATCCTGATCTACCGTGACAAACAGCACAGCTATCGGGACCTGCCCGTGCGTCTGGGCGAACTGGGTACCGTGTATCGCTATGAGCGCTCCGGCACCATGCACGGCCTGCTTCGCGTGCGCGGTTTCACACAGGATGACGCCCACATCTTCTGTACCCCGGAACAGATCGAAGACGAAATTGTCGCCTGTCTCGACTTCGCCACCGACACACTGAAGACTTTCGGTTTCCATTCCTACAAGGCCGAGATCTCCACCTGGGACGGCGGCGTGAGCGGTAAATATGATGGCGAACCGGAAAACTGGGCGCTCGCGGAAGGCGCGCTTCGCAAGGCCTGCGACCGCCTGGGAATCGACGCAAAGGTGATTCCCGATGAAGCGGCGTTCTACGGTCCGAAGATCGACATAAAGCTGGTCGATGCCATCGGGCGCCTCTGGCAGCTTTCCACCGTGCAGTTCGATTTCACGCTGCCGCGCCGTTTTGAACTGGAATACATCGCGGAAGACGGCAAGAAGCATCGCCCGCTGATGGTGCACCGCGCGCTGTTTGGATCGGTGGAACGGTTCTTCGGCATTCTGATCGAGCACTACGCCGGCGCGTTCCCCACCTGGCTGGCCCCGGTGCAGGTGACAGTGCTGCCCATTACCGATAAACAGCAGGCCTACGCGAGTGAGATTGCGGAGAGCCTGAAGGCTCACGGCGTACGCGTGACCGTGGATGACCGCAATGAAAAGGTGAATCTGAAGATTCGCGATGCGCAAATGCAGAAGGTTCCGTACATGCTGGTGATTGGCGGGCGCGAGGCCGAAGCAGGTCAGGTGGCCGTGCGGCATCGCAAACGCGGCGATCTGGGCGCGATTCCGACCTCGGAATTTACGGCCATCATCCTCGCGGAAATTGCCGCGAAGATAAACGAGTAGCAGTTTCCCGATTTCCGCGGCATAGTGACGTGACGGTGCTGCAGAGCCGCCCGGCGGAAGGACGCGACTTCCCGGAATGGTCGATGGCATTCGCCGCCAGGGCGCACTGTCATAAACTTACAAGCGAATGGCCGCGTGCTGCTTCACTACCGCGTTTCTCTCCTCCACGCTGATGATTGCCACCGCTTTCCCGGGGACGGCTTTCGCGGGGACGGCCGTGGGCGCAGACTATTCCCGGCGCATCTGGCAGAGCGACGACGGCCTGCCGCAGAACCGTATTCAGGCGATCACGCAGACCCCTGACGGTTACCTCTGGATCGGCACGTCGGGAGGGCTTGTCCGCTTTGACGGAATTCGCTTCGTGGTCTTTGACCGCTCCACTACGCCCGCGCTTGGCGACGACAGCATCCTGACCCTTTGCGCCGCGCACGACGGTGGCTTGTGGATCGGCACGGAGGGCGGCGGTCTGGTGCGTATGAAGTCCGGTGTCTTCCATTCATTCGGTGCCGCCCAGGGCCTGACCAACCTCTTTGTTCGAACGATAGCCGAAGGCCGCAACGGCGAGGTGTGGACTGGCACGGACCGTGGGATCTTTCGGCTGAATACCGCGCATAATGGGCACTTTGTACGCCTGGACGGACCGGCCGGAACCAATGCGGGCGTGCCTATCCTGGCCGGATCCTCTATCCTGCAGGACCACACCGGTGTCACTTGGGTCGGCACGACAACGCGCCTCTACCGGCTGCAGGGCGACCAACTGACAACGGATGAATCGTTCCAGCCGCTGGGCGCCATTCGCTCCATCCTCGAAGAGGCTGACGGCACACTTTGGCTGAGTTCCGAATCCGGGCTTCGCCGAATGCGTGATGGCCGCCCGGAACCGGCGCGCCCCTCTGACCCCGGGAACCCGCGGATACTCTGCCGGGACCATGAGGGCAATTTGTGGGTGAGTCTGCCAGGCGCCGGCGTGGTCCGTATTGCCCCGAACGGAACCTCTGCCGGTTTCGACGGCGAGACCTTGCCTGACAACGGAGTTCTTTCCCTTTTCGAAGACCGTGAACAAAACATGTGGGTGGGAACACTGGACGGCCTGCTGCGACTGACGAAGAGCACGGTTCGAACCATCTCCGCAGCAGACGGCCTGGCCGAAGACAACGTCGTCTCCGTGTCGGAAGATCCGGTCGGCCGCCTTTGGATTGGTACCTCGGGCGGGCACCTCTACACTGTGGAAGACAAGCCGCAAGGGGCGCGTATCACGCCTTTTCTCCCGCCCGGCGCACCCAAATTCCGTGCACGGAGCGTGTTTACAGACCGTGCAGGTAACCAATGGTTTGCCAGCGTCGGACAGGGTTTCCTGCGGGTTTCCGGGGGTCGCGCGCAGAACTTCAACATGCGGGACGGCCTGCGCTCCAATAACACCAGGTTTTTCCTCGAAGACCGCAAGGGCGATGTCTGGATCGCCACGGGCAGCGGCCTCAGCCGGTGGTCTGCGCACGCTGCGCTCAAGACCTACTATCTGGAAGACGGCTTGTCCTACGGCAGCCTGCATGTGCTGGCGGAGGATCTAAATGGCGACATTCTGGTCGGTACTGAAGGCGGATTGAACCGCGTCCATGAGGGCGTATTCGTGCCGGATCCCGTGTTCGCGAAACTGGGAAATGAACGGATCTGGGCTATCCATATCGACTCGGGCGGCTCGCTCTGGCTGGGCACACGCGGGAACGGGCTGGTCCGCATCCGGAACGGCAGGATCGCACGCCTCACCACGCGCAACGGCCTTCTAAGTAATTCGATTTATCAGATTCTGGCGGATGGCGACCAGTTTTGGATGAGCAGCCCCGCCGGCGTGTTTGCCGTTGACAGGAGCGAACTGGACGCAGTCGCTGAGGGCCGGGCCAGCGCCATCGCCGCCGTTCCGTTTGGCACCGACAGCGGGCTGCGGTCCAGCCAGATGAACGGTGGCACACAGTTCGCCGGCTGCCGCACGCGTGCGGGCATTCTTTGGTTTCCCAGTGTGAAAGGTGCGGTACGGATCGATCCGGCGCAAAGACGGGTTTCTCCCGCGTCGCCGGTGCTGATTGAGTCCGTTCTTGCGGACGACAGGCCCGTGCCTGTTTCCGGAGAAGTCATCATCCCGCCGGGGCGAGGCAAACTGGAGATCGGCTTCACTTCCCCGGACATGCTCTCACCGGACCGGGTGACGTTCCGATACCGTCTGGAGGGTTTTGACGAGAACTGGACGCCCTCGCCGAAAGGCCGTGTCGCTTACTTCACGAACCTCCCGCCTGGCCGCTATCGCTTCCATGTAGTTGCGCGGGACGCGGCGCGGCCGCAGCAAACTTCAGAGGCTGTCATCCCGATTGTCTGGCAGGCGCATTTTTACGAATCCGCATGGTTCTTCGCGCTGCTGGCCTTGCTGACAGGCCTCGGAATCTGGGCCGTGTTTCGGCTTTATGCACGGCAGACCCGGGCCCGCTACGCCCTGGTGCTGGCGGAACGTACGCGGCTGGCTCGTGAGATGCACGACACCGTGATCCAGGGTTGCGTCGGCGTCTCCACGTTGCTGGAAGCCGCCCGCAGCATGCCACCGGCCGCGAAGGAAAAAGCCGCTGAACTGGTGGAGCGGGCAGCCGTGCAGGTGCGTCTGACAGTCAATGAGGCCCGCGATGCGGTGTGGGATTTGAGGAACAGCGGCATTGGTCAGTACGGCGGTCATGCCGACGAGCAGCCCACCGACCTGGTGAACACACTCGAAAGCTTCGCCCGGCAGGTGGAGTCGAACGAGGGCATTCCTGTCAGCACGGAGTTCGACGGTCCACCGGCCAGCCTTGGCAACACCGGCGACCGGAATCTGCTGCTGGTGGCGCGTGAGGCGATTCGCAATGCCGTGACGCACGCGCACGCTGCGGGCATTCAGCTGCGATTGCACTTTGACCCGACCGAGGTGCGACTCGAAGTCTCAGACGACGGCAAGGGATTTAACCCATCTGCGTCACGCGACAACGGCCACTATGGAATCATTGGAATGCGCGAGAGAGTGGAGCAATCCGGCGGAGTGTTCCAGATGATTAGTAGCCCCGGGCAGGGAACCCGCGTTCGGGCCACCTTACCGGCAAGGAAAAAACCATGACCAGCCCCGCAGAAACCGGCCCCGTTACTCCCATTCGCGTAATGCTTGCAGACGACCACCCGGTGGTCTGTCTCGGCCTCGCCACCATGATCGATTCGCAGCCGGACATGACCGTGGTCGCGCAGGCCTGCAATGGCCGCGAAGCCGTAAAACTTTTCCTGCAGCACCAGCCGGACGTCACGCTCATTGACCTGCGCATGCCGGAGATGAGCGGCCTTGATGCTATTCGCGATATCCGCGAGTCCCACCCCACTGCCTGTTTCATTGTGCTGACTACCTACCAGGGCGATGAGGATATCCACCGCGCCCTGAACGCCGGCGCGCAGGGGTATCTGCTGAAAGGCATGCCTCACGGTGAGCTTCTGGATGCCATCCGCCGTGTTCATTCCGGTTCGCGGTATCTGCCCGGTGCGGTGCGCGAGAGCCTTGCCAGCCGCCCGCCCGGCCCGGACCTCAGCCCGCGTGAATTGCAGATTCTGGAACTCATCGTCAAAGGCATGAGCAACAAGCAGATTGGCGACCGGCTGGGGATCACGGAAGGTACTGTAAAGTGGCATGTGAATTCGATACTCGGCCGCCTGAACGTCAGCGACCGCACGCAGGCCGCAGTAGCGGCTCTGAACAGAGGAATCGTCCAGCTATGAATCGCCGAACTTTTGTCACATCCACAGTAGCCGCCACCGCCGCCATGGCTCTGCCGCAAGCCGACGCCGCGCCTGCCATTCCGATCATCGATTGCCACATCCACCTCTTCGATACCAATCGGTCACAGGGTTTGGTGTGGCCGGAGAAGAAGGACACGGTTCTTTACAAGCCTGCCTTCATGGACCGCTACCGTAAGGTAAGTGCCGGTCTGGGCATCGTGGGGGCCATTGAGGTGGAAGCCAGCCCCTGGTTTGACGACAACCAGTGGGTGCTGGATCTCGCCGCGAAAGACAAGATGCTGGTGGGCACCATCGGCGATATGGAGCCCGAAAAACCGGAGTTCCGCAAGCAGCTGGATAATCTGCACAAGAACCCGCTGTTCCGTGGCATTCGTTACGGCAACCTCTGGGGGCGCGATTTTACGGCCATGATCGGCAAGCCGGAGTTCATTGCCGGGCTGAAGGCGATGGCCGATGCGGACCTGGTGATGGACTCCGCAAATCCGAACCCAAAACTGATTGAAGACCTGCTGCGGTTGACCGATAAGATCCCGACACTGCGGATTGTGCTGGATCACCTGCCGCGCATTGAGCGCCCGACGGCTGCGGCGGCGCTGAAGGCTTACGAGACGAACCTGTATGAGCTGGGTAAGCGGAAGCAGGTGTTTGCGAAGGTTTCCGGGGTCGCGAAGACGGTCAATGGCCCCTCCGGCAAGGTAGTGGTTCCGGAAGATCTGGCTCCCTACAAGGCCACCATTGACGAGATGTGGGAAGTCTTCGGCGAAGACCGCCTGCTCTATGGCAGCGACTGGCCGAACAGCGATTTGTGGGCGGAATATCCGGTGGAGCTGAAGATTGTGAAGGCGTATTTCGCGACCAAGGGCCAGGCGGCTTCAGAGAAATATTTCTGGAAGAATTCGGTGGCTGCGTATAAGTGGGTGCACCGCGAGGCAAGCCAGCCGAAGGCGTAGGTCGACTGCTCAAAAGAAGGGCTTACTAACCTGCCGGCGTGATACTGCGTGTGGGTGATGGAAACTCCCCTGCCTGCCGAAATCACCAGTTCGCGCACGCCTGGCCTATACAGGACTCCGGCGTCAGACCACGTCACTTGCCGGTTACGCAGCCCGAAGAGCGATTTCTGAGTAATGCCGATATCGTTCGTAAGGATCTCACCGGGCTGGAAGAGCCCCCGAGTGCGAGCAGGACAGCAATCACGGCGAGCGCTGAGTTGACGGCGCTCCCATCCTGCTCCAGCATCTTGTAGCTGACCGCAAAGCGGACGAGAAAGAGTGCGATGACAATCGGCAAGGCTCGCCCGAGTTCTTCCAGCATGGCTACTCGCGTTTGTCAGACTCGTCCCTGCTCCGAAGGTTCACAGTTTCAAGGTCACGGCGCATCTCTTCTGCCATGACTCGGCCCACCAGGCGCGAGACGGAAGTATTTGCCTTCGTTGCATCTTCGCGCAACCGGTTCAGGAGTTCTTCGGGCAAAGTGAGGGTAATCGACGTGGTCACGAAATCAGCGTAGCAGACCTGCCGCAAGTGAACGTCGGCACCTTGATGATATGATGCTTTTGTGCGCACAACCATAGATCTGGACGAAGACGCCTGGCAGATTGCCAGAACTCTCGCGCATGAGCGCAAACTGAGTATGGGCAAGGTGATCAGCGAATTCATTTCCCGCTCCGGCAGCGCCGTGGGCGATGGTCACAATCCAGCAGATGCGGATTCGGCCTTCCCGACTTTTCGCTGCACCCGCAGGGTCACATCGGAAGATATCAGGACTCTTGATGACGAAGGGTGAGGTCTTTCTCCTCGATTCCAATGTCCTGATTGCCATGGCCACGCCGGACCATACGGAGCACGTCCGGGCGTCGCGATGGTTTGCAAACTGCCAGGGCTTTGCAACCTGCCCGATCACGCAGGGAGCGTTGATCCGTTTCCATTTGCGCTGGACGGCACAACCTTCGGTGCAGGCCGCAAAGTCTTTGCTGAGGCGGATCTGTGCTTTGCCTTCCCATGAATTCTGGGCCGATACTGCCTCATACCTCGATCTTCCCGAAAAGGGAGTGGTCGGGCATCGACAGCCAACTGACGCGTACCTGGTTCTTTTGGCGAGAACTCAGGGCGGAAGGCTGGTGACGCTCGATCAGGGGCTCGCCGCCGTTCATAAAGACGCGATACTGATCTCTTAAATCCCGAACGGCCAGACCTGCTGCACAGTCTTTCCCAGCATCCAATCCCGGTCCTCACCCTGGAAAACATCCAGGTGATCCCGGAACAGTTCCACGGCCTGCGGATAGGTCACCTTACGCTGAGAAATCGGCCAGTCAGTGCCCCACATCAGACGCTTCGCACCGAACTTGTCACACAGCCGTTTCACCTGCGCCGCCGAATCCGCGAATGGGTACGCCTGCTTCGAGATGGACCACATGTGGGAAAGCTTGACGTAGACCTTCGGATACTTCGCCAGCGCGAGCAATAAATCCAGCTTTTCCGGCTGCGCGAGGGGCGAGTCAGCCATGTGGTCGATCACCACCGTGAGCTCAGGATTCTGCTCGATCAGCGGCATGATCTCCGGCAACCGCGTCACGGGCGCCAGCACCGTCATGGGCACCTTCAGATGTGCGCAGCGTTTCCACAGAGGCGGCATCAGAGGGCCTTTGATCCAGTCGCCGTCGGGGTTTGCAGAGGGGCTCAGGCGAACGCCGCGGAACCCCTGCTCTTCAGTGAGTTTGCTCAGATGATCCGGCGCGGCGGGGTCTTCCGGATTCACCCGGCAGACACCGCGAAACTGCTGCGGGTAGCGCTTCAGAACGTCTGCCAGGTAGCTATTGTCCCACTTGTAATGGATCACCTGAATGATCACGGTGCGTGACACGCCGTTGGCTTTCATCAGGTCGAGCAGCATCTCCGGGGAAGCGTCTTCCGCCGGAGGCTTCGCGCCCGCCGCAAACGGGAATTTCGGATCGTGCTTCCAGACGTGCACGTGGGAATCGATGAGCAGCGGCGTGGCGGCGCGCAGCACGGGTGTGTTCAGCAGTGGGGTCAGCAGCGGTGCGGCCAGGAAAGCGCGCCTGTTCAGCATCTCTATTTCACCCCTAATGCGATGGCCGGGTTCGTGACCGACATCAACGCAATATCCTGCTGCGAAATGCCTTCCTTGCGCAGGCCCGCGAAGAAAGCTTCCAGACCATCGGGATGCAGCGGGTTCCCCACCTGCCCCATATCGCTCGAAAGAATGCAGCTCTTCGCCCCCACTTCGCGAATGGCCCGGGCGTAGTCCCGCATCTCAAACTCCTTGCCCTTGCCGATGAGCCCGTTATAGACGAATTCGATATAAGCGCCCAGCCCCGCCGCCTCACGCATCTGCGCAATGCTCATGGAGACCGGCGCTATCATTCCATGCGTCACGACGATGTGCTCTACGCCCTGGCGCTTCGCTTCGCGGATGATCATCAGGCCCTCGGTTGCCGAGGAATGTCCGGTCTCCAGCATCAGATGATGCTTCGCGGCCAAAGCAATGACAGCCTTCGTCTCCGGCAGCAAATCACCATTGCGCGAAACGGAAACAAAGGGCCTCGATTCTTTTGAGAACTTCACCTGATTTTCCGCGTCGAAAGTCGGCAGCCAGACCACACGCCCGTAACCGCCCTTCATCAACACCATTCGTTCAATGGCCGCGGGGTTCACACCCCCCACTGAAAGGTTCAGATCGATGCCGCCGAATACCTCCAGCCCCGGCACCAGTTGCCGCACCACATAGGCCAGCGACGCCGTCGGTTCATAGTGGTTCTTCAACACCAGCCCGCGCATCCCGCGAGCCTTCGCAAGCTTCGCCAGATCCACCGCGTCAATCGAACGCGCCACGCTGTCCGGACCGCTGTGCGCATGGATATCGATCACGCCATTCAGCTGCGCAAACACCGGTGCCGCCGCCAACAATAAGGCAACGAGTTTCATAGCTTTGCCCTTTCCACGACGATCCTTTCCATCACAGGCCAGATCTCTTCCACCTGATTGCCCCGGCACGCGTAGATTCTGTCATACAAATTCACGGTCGGATCGCAGTGCGGCGGAATCAGTTCAACCCTGCTGCCCAGCTTCGCTTTCGATCCGTCAACATAGCCAAACTCATCGCCGCCCCACCGATAGCCGGTGTTCGCGAGCCCCACAACTTCCGGCCCGAAAGCACGATCCGTGGAGAACGCTTTGAAGCCGCCATCCACGGTCACGAACTCCGCATGATTGGCGCTGATCACGGTGGTCAGCACCGTCATGGCATTCGCAAAATCCACACCGATTTTCCGATACGCCAGATCCATCAGCGGATAGGACCCGGCCTGGATCTCAGTCACACCATCCACCGCAAGATCGACATTCCACGTGCCCGTGCTGCCGCCCGAAACGATATCGGTATGCAGGCCATGCGACGCGAACGCTTTGCGGGCGTCCGCCGCGATCTTCCAGGTGGGCCCCGCTTCCTGACCGTGCGAGCCACTCACCGAATACGCCTGCACGCCGCGCAGCGCGAGGTGCCCGGCCTGGTCAACCGCCAGCGCAATATCGACCGCCTGCTCCAGCGACGCCGCGCCGGTGCGGTGATCGCCCACATCGAGATCCACCAGCACGTCCACCTGCACGTTGGCCGCGCAGGCGGCTTCCTGATACCAGCGCACCTGGCGAAGGTCATCCACCACCACCATCGCGCCGGTGGCCACAATGCGGACCATCTTCACGGCATCGGCCACCGGCGAGGTGAGCAGCAATCCGCTCACTCCGGCACGCACCATCATCTCCGCTTCTGAAACCGTCGCGACACAAACACCACAGGCTCCCAGTGCGATCTGCCGCCGGGCAATCTCCACGCACTTGTGCGCCTTCACATGCGGTCGCAACTGCTTGCCCGCCGCTTTCGCAGCCTGCGCCATGCGCGTCAGATTTCCCTCGAATAAATCGAGATCAACCAGAAGCGCGGGGGTAGGGATCTCAGTCTTGTTGAGCAATTGATATTCTCTGATTAACCTTGGATCGTATCGCAGCTCTTCAACCAACCGCAGTCAACGCCATTCTCGCGGAAGTTCGCGAGTTGCAGGCGCAGGGCAGGAAGCTCGTTTCGCTCATGCGCGGCGAGCCCGATCTGCCCACCCCGGCCCACATTGTGGAAGCCTGCACGCGGGCGCTGCAAAACGGCCGCACCGGGTATCCCGACAACCGCGGAGAGAAAGCGTTTCGCGAGGCAGTGGCCTTGAAGCTGGAGCGCGATAACCACCTCCGGTATGACGCAGGCACGGAAATTCTGGCCACTTCCGGGGCCACCTTCGGCATCTATGCCGCGCTGATGGCGTTGCTTTCGGAAGGCGATGAGGTCCTGCTGCCCGACCCGATTTACGACGCCTACCAATCACCCATCCGCCTGGCAGGCGGCGTGATTCGCCCGGTCGGGGCCATCATTGAGAATGGTCGTTTTTCCATCCCGATGGACTCTCTCGAACGCGCCTGGACGCCTTCCTGCAAAGCACTGATCCTCAACAATCCGTGGAATCCCGTGGGCACGGTCTTCACGCGGACCGAGCTCGAACAGATCGGGCATTTCTGTGAGCGACGCAATGTCATGCTGATCAGCGATGAGATTTACGAAACCATCACGTATGGTGAGCACCACCATGTCTCTCCGCTGGCCGCGCTGCCGAGCCTGCGCAGCCACTACCTGCACATCAACAGCCTGTCGAAAACTTATTCGATGACAGGCTGGAGAGTTGGCTATTGCGCGGGGCCGAAAGACGTGATCCAGCGGATGTTCATGATCCTGGCGCAATCGAGCCGCGGCCCCGCCACGTTCATTCAGGATGCGGCAGCCGAAGCACTCGCGGGTTCCCAGCAATGCGTGGCTGACATGCAGCGCGTATACGCCGAGCGCCGCGATATTGTGCTGAATTCGCTGGAGAGCGCCCTTGCCCCCGAAGGCGGCTTCTTCGCGATGGTGGATGTGCGGGATCGGCATGAAACATCGGACCAGATCCGCAGGAACCTCCTGGAAGCTCACG
Organism: Bryobacterales bacterium; assembly: GCA_038319515.1. Lineage (GTDB taxonomy): Bacteria > Acidobacteriota > Terriglobia > Bryobacterales > Bryobacteraceae > BOG-234. The sequence goes on along the minus strand of JBBQDH010000002.1, from coordinate 37,497 downwards.
GCGTTGTTGTGGTGCACGGGGCGGCTTACGGCCGCGCCGGAGAAGGCACGCTGCGGGTGAGCTTCGCCAGTGGCGGCGAGACGCTGCGCAATGGCCTGGAGCGTCTGCGGGGAGGCTTGCGTTGACGCTGCAGCAGGAACTCGAACTTGAGCTTACGGGCGAAGTCCGTTTTGACAAGATCAGCCGGGCCCTCTACTCAACCGACGCGAGCGTTTACCAGATTGAGCCGGTGGGCGTTGTCATCCCTAAAACACGGGAAGACATCATTCGCGCCGCGGCCATCTGCCGCAGGCACAACACCTCCATCACGATGCGTGGCGGCGGCACCGCGCAGGCGGGGCAGGCCATCGGTGAGGGCCTCCAGATTGACCTCTCGAAGTACTACAGCCGGGTACTGGAAGTAAACGCCGAAGAAGGCTGGGTGCGGGTGGAGCCGGGGATTGTGCTGGATGAACTGAACGCCCACCTCGTCCCGATAGGCATGCGTTTCGCCCCGGATATCTCCACCGCCAGCCGCGCGACCATCGGCGGCATGATGGCGAACAATTCGAGCGGTGCCCGCAGCGTACTTTACGGCATCACCATCGACCATGTGCTGGAGCAAACCGTGTTGCTTGCCGACGGCAGCATTGTTGAGTTCCGTGACATTCCGCGCGCGGAGATTCCCTCTGGCGACACGTTCGAGGCCAATTGCTACCGTACGGTGCTGCGCCTCGCGGCGGAACACGCTGATGAAATCGACCGGCGCTTCCCGAAGATTCTGCGCCGCGTGGGCGGCTACAATCTGGACGCGTTCACAGACCCCGCCACGCCCGTCAACCTGGTCCGCCTCATGGTCGGCTCGGAAGGCACCCTCGGCATCGTGCTTGAAGCAAAACTGCGCCTGGTCCCGCTGCCAAAATTCAAAGCGCTGATGGCGGTCCTGTTCGGCGATCTGCTGGAATCTCTCTCTGCCACCCCGGTCATCCTGACCCACAAACCCTCCGCCGTGGAGGTGATGGACAAGGCGATTCTCGACAATACGCGCCAGAACGCCGGCCTTGAAAACATCCGGTCAGGATTTGTAAAAGGTGACCCCGCCGCGATCCTTTGCATTGAGTTCTACGCCGACCATAAAGAAGATCTGCCCCCGCGCCTGGCAGCGCTGGAAGCCGACCTGCGCGCCCGCAACCTGGGCTACCACTACCACTCCGAAACCGACCCCGCCTCGCAAACGCGCATCTGGAGTTTGCGCGAAGCTGCACTCGGGCTTTCCATGGCCACGCGGGGCGACGCGAAGTCTATCTCATTCGTCGAAGACACAGCCGTCGCTCCGGAAAAACTTAGCACCTTCATCGGACGCTTTCTTACTATCATTCACGGCCACGGCACCACCGCCGGTATCTACGCCCATGCTTCAGTGGGCTGCCTGCACGTGCGCCCGGTGATCAACATGAAGACCGCTGACGGCATTCGTAAATTCGAGGCCATCGCGAATGATGTGGCGGATCTGGTGCTCGAATTCGGCGGCGCTCTATCCGGCGAACACGGCGACGGACTTGTTCGCAGCCCTTTCATGAAACAAATGTTCGGGCCGGTTCTTTACGAGGCGTTTCGTGAGGTGAAGCGGGCGTTTGACCCCCACAATCTGCTCAACCCCGGCAAGATCACTGATGCTCCGCCGCTGACCGCGAACCTGCGCTACGGCGCGAAATACCAGACCCCTAACCCGTTCACCTGGTTCGATTATTCCGAACACGGCGGCATGGCCGGGGCCGTTGAAATGTGCAGCGGCGTGGGTGCCTGCCGCAAGAAGCTCTCCGGCACCATGTGCCCTTCCTACATGGTGACGCGCGAGGAATCGGCCTCCACGCGGGGCCGCGCCAACGTGCTGCGTCTGGCCATGACGGGCAAGCTGGAAGAAGCCGGCCTGGGCGACGAAGGCGTCTATCAGGCGCTGGATCTTTGCCTTGAATGCCGCGCGTGCAAAGCGGAATGTCCGGTGGGTGTTGATGTCGCCCGGTTCAAGAGCGAGTTCCTTTCGGATTACTACACGCGCCACGGCATCCCGGCCAAAGCCCGCGCCCTCGGCAACGTCCACAAGGCTGCGGTGTGGGGCAGCCGCTTCGCGCCCATCGCGAATAAGATTGCAGCGAGCAAGCCCGCCCGCTGGATCAACGAAAAGCTACTGGATATCGATCCGCGCCGCACGCTGCCTGCGTGGCGTGCCGACACGTTCGAACGATGGACTAAAAAGCACACAGCCAAAACAGGCCGCGCCGTCACGCTCTTCAACGACACCTTCACAAATCACTACGACCCGGAAATCGGCATCGCCGCCGTGGAAGTGCTGGAACGCGGAGGCTGCCAGGTCAATGTGGTTCGCCCCGGCTGCTGCGGTCGTCCGCTCATCTCACAAGGCCTGCTGAGCGATGCCCGCGCCCACGCCGCGCGCCTTGTGGAAGCCCTGCACCCCATCGCGGCGCGGGGTGAAGCGATCCTTTTCTGCGAACCGAGCTGCCTCTCTGCGCTGAAGGACGACGCCATCGATCTGCTGCGGGGCGAGCAACAACAGAAGGCGCGTGAAGTTGCCAAAGCCTGTTACTTCTTCGATGAATTTGCGGCCACGCTGGATCTGCCCCTGCGCGAAGCCCCGGGCCGCATTCTGCTGCACGCCCACTGCCATCAGAAGTCGCTGGGCCTGCTCTCGGCATCAATCGCCCTGCTGAACCGCATTCCGAATGCGAAGGTGGTGGACCTCGACGCCGGCTGCTGCGGCATGGCCGGGTCATTCGGATACACGCGTCAGCACTACGACGTTTCGGTCGCCATTGCCGAACGGCGCCTGCTGCCTGCGGTGCGCAAGATGGAACCGGGCGATACGCTGATTGCGACAGGAACCTCATGTCGGCACCAGGTAGCCGAACTCCAGGGCACGAAAGGTTTGCATCCCGCCGTTTTCGTCCACAATTTACTCAGGTAACCGATACCTGATTCTAGTTCCTGGATGAGTATCTTCTCGAACAGCGCCGAACAACACGAGTTGACTACTTTGGCGCAGATGTCTCCCGGTTGTATGAGAAATGGGCAACTTCGGACAATAGTATTAGTGTGTTGTTCACTACGGCTGTATTCAAGGGCATTTTTTTTAGGATATTATGCAGCTAATGAAGCCCGCGATGATGACTATAGCTGACCAGCGTGACCTCATCCTCCGAGTGCGCGAGGGAAACTCGGATGCTATTACAGCTTTCCACGAGCTACTTCAGAAAGCAGCCACCCCTGCGACCAAACGATTTCAGGACCAGGATCTGGTGAATGAGATATTTGTGAATTTTTTGGAGAGCGAATGGCAACAACTGAACAAGTGGAGGGGAGAAGGTCCGTTGGAGAACTGGCTTGCAGTTATTGCCAGGCGAACGGCGGTCGGGAAACTGAAATATTCCCGCTGTCAGCCCCCCCTGAACATGTATCTTTCTGTACTATTGGCGGTCTTGAACAGAGGTGGATAAGGGAAGACGCAGCTCGTCTCATTCGCGGTTTAAGCAGCAAGCGCGACCGAGACGTTATCCGGATGTATTTCTTTGAGGAACTTGGCATGCAGGATATTGCGAAGTGTCTTGGCATCCCTGCCGACCGTGTTTCCGTCGTAAAACGGCGTGCGCTGGATCGGCTCAGGCACCTCACCGGTGAGGTGCCCCGTCGACGAGATCAACAATAATGCATTCACATTACGCGAAAACGCAAACTTAGGTGATGGTGGGGAATTTTTTTATCAAAGTGTAAGATTCAGCCTCCACAATCCCTCTGTCAATTGAGCGGCACCTGACCAACATTCGTCAGCGGGTTCGTCGGTTCGGTAAAAATCACGAGGTGGAGAAGGCAGGTATGCATATTCTGGAGAAAGCTGCTTATGTTGCTGTTATCTCAGCCGCGTTGGTGTCCTCCGGCACACTCCTTGAGCAGCGTTTCGCGCGAAGGGCTGTCTCCGCCCATCAAGAACAACTCGCGGGCCAACATATAGCTATTGCGGGAGTTGACTGGAAATCTTCTCCAGTGAACGCCGTGCTCTTTATCTCCACTCATTGCAAGTTCTGTGCCGAGAGCCTCCCATTTTACAGGCGGCTTTCAGAGGCGCGCAGCTTGAGGCCGGCTGGAGTTGCCTTGCGGGTTGTATCGCTGGACCCGCCTGACAATATTCGTCGATATCTGGCAGAGCATCAAGTTTCCGTTGACGGAGTGTACCCTCTCGACCGCTCTCTGCTCCCGTTAAGCGGAACCCCAACGATCTTGATCGCTGATCGCACCGGGCTGGTGAGTAATTCGTTTGTTGGCGCTCTGGACTCACGCCGGGAAGCGGCGGTATTGAAAGCGTTTGAAGGCACAACTGAAAGGAGGTGAGGAGAAGATGAAAGCAAGACAGTTACAGAAACATGGGCGGCGGTTGCGCCTCGCTTTTTTGACAGCGGTCAGCGGGCTGTTGACGGCGCAAGCGCTGTGGGGTAATACATATATTTGTAAAACTATCTGCTGCCCGAACGAGTATCGCGAAGTGTGCGGCTGGGTTACAAATGCACAGCAGTGCGAACTCATAGGGCAATGTGACGGATCGTCTGATGAGCTTTGCGTGATCGTGTGATCTAACGAGCAGCAAGGTGTTCGCCGAAAGCCGGGTTACTACGCCCGAGGTGTGACTGCGCTGGCAGGCAGGAGCGCCTCGGGCAGGTCATGCAAAGTGCCAGCTTCGATAGCTAACATAATAGGTTTTGGCAGACAATGAGGGATTCAAAGATACGCTCCACACATTTAGCTGTTCTTCATGTTCTTTTTGTACAGGGGATGTTCTTCGCCCAACTCAGCGAAGGACAATCTGTCCCCGGTGGCGATTTGAAATTTGAAGTCGCTTCCGTAAAGCCTGTTCCCGTCACCGCCAACCTGCGATCAAAGACACCGACCCTCACAGGCGACAGGGTTAGCGGCGTCGGACCGATTTCGGAATTTCTCCAGCATGCATATAAAATTGAGGCGCGTGAGATCGCGGGTCCCGACTGGATTCTGTTTGACAGGTTTGAAATAGATGCTGTCACGACCCCAGGTACGACACTCGATGGAGCCATGGCCATGTTACGGGCGCTGCTGGCCGAGAGGTTTAGCCTGCAGTTCCACTGGAGCGACAAGCAGGTCGACGGCTACCTCCTCACAATCGCGCCCGAGGGCTTTAAACCCAAACCAATCACGCCTGTTCCTGGCAGATATGCGGTCCACGTGAATCTGCGGGGAGGGAAATTTGGCGCCACTGCCGTGCCTTTCAGCAGGTTTGTCAACGCATTCAGCTACAACGTGATCGGCGCGCCTATTGAAGACCGAACCGGCATTTCCGGTTCCTACACATTTGAACTGGAATGGCCGGTCGATCCCGACGGCCCAGCGATCACGGAGCCACAAGCGGATTCGCGAATGCTCAAGCTGGTCGGTGATTCCGTCGGCCTGCAGTTCACGAAACAGCGCGTGACCCTGAAGATGCTGAATATCGACCATATCGAGAGAAAGCCAACGCCAAATTAAACGCTGCCCCTCGACACCGTCTCCTGAGTGATATATCATCTACCAAACCGGGTTTCTCGTCCCCCCGGTAAGGAATCTACGTGCGCAAACTAGTTCTGGCCCTGTGTGCCTTCAGTATCACCGCCTGGTCGCAGATCGGCACCTCCACCATCACCGGTCGTGTCAGCGATCCCTCCAGCGCCGTTGTCGCCGGGGTGAAGGTAGACATCGTGCAGAAATCGACCAATTTCACCTATAACGCCGTCACCAATTCAGACGGACTGTACCGCGTGCCATCCCTGCAGCCAGGGGAATATCGCGTCACTTTCGAATCGCCGGGCTTCAAGAAATCGGTTCGCGACGACATTGATCTGCACACCGGCGACACGCTCGCCGTGGATATGACCATGCAGGTGGGCCAACTCTCTGACTCCATCGAAGTGAAGGGCACGGGCCAGTTGCTCGATACCGAGACCTCTTCCACCGGCACGGTGATGAGCGGCAACGTTCTCTACGAACTCCCGCTCTACCAGCGCTACGTCAACGCCACGCTGAACCTTGTGCCCGGCATGTCGAGCGGCGGCTTTGCCTACGGTGGCGACCTCGGCTCCTATCACCTGGCCGGCCAGCGGAACGGTGCCATCGGCATCTTTGAAGACGGCGTGAACGGTAACGATCAGGGCTCGGGCACCGGCACTATCAAGCCTCTGCAGAACTCGGTCGCCGAAGTGAATGTGATCACTACGGTCGCTCCCGCCGAATACGGCCACTCAGCCGGCGGCGTGATCAGCGTGGTGAAGAAGAGCGGTACGAATGAGCTGCACGGCATGGGTTCCTGGTTCGGGCGCACACGCTCCATGCAGCACCGGCGCTACTTCGATCTGAAGCATACTTCCGACGCCTATCCCGGTCGCCCTAACGGTCTGCCGGTCTTCTTCATGCAGCCGGATTCGAACATCAGCGGCCCCGTGATTCTGCCCCACATCTACAACGGCAAGAACAAGACATTCTTCTTCTTCGGCTACCAACGCCTGCACGAAAAGAAAGTCGCGCAGGTATTCACCACCGTGCCCACCGCGGGCATGCTGGGCGGTGATTTCAACTTCCCCGGCGTCAACGCGAACGCGATCTACGACCCCGCCACCACGCGCAGGAATGCCGATGGCAGCTGGGCGCGCGATGCGTTCGCCGGCAACAGAATCCCGTTAAGCCGCTTCGATCCTGTCGCCAACAAAGTGCTCAGTTTTGCCCCCTGGGTGGACCCCACCACGAACTCCTTCAACACCTCCGGCCCCACCAATAACGTGCTGGCCAACGAGTTCGCCCGCACCTTCTTCAACGATTACAACGTGCGCATGGACCATCAGTTTTCCAGCGCTTTCAAGATCTACGGCAGCTTCACGGAGAACGACCAAAGCGGCTTTGGCCGCCCGGTTGCGATTAAGGAAAGCCGCCTGCCGTTTGATGCGTCCCAGGGCAATTACAGCCCGTTCACGCAGAACAACTCTTCGGTCGGGTATACATGGCTGAAAAGTGCCACCCTGGTGAACGATTCGCGCGTAGGATATTTCCGGCGCCGCAACGATACGACCGTGCCATCCTATGGCGGCAACTGGCCGACACAGCTGGGGATTCCGAACGTGGACAACGCGTTGATGCCGTCCTTCGGCATCTTCAACATCACCGGCGCCACGCCCAGTAAAACCGTGAATGAGACGTTCTCATTCCGCAACGACACTACCTGGGTGAAAGGGGCGCACGCCATCAAAGCAGGCTATGAAATCCTCTACTACAAACTGAATTCCGCCAACTTCGCACGCTTCTCCAGCTTCGCGTTTGACGGCGTTACTTCCGGCCTGCAGGCCAACGGCACCTCGGTTCCGAACACCGGCATCACCTTCGCGGGCTTCCTGACCGGCTATGTTCGGCAGGCCACATTCAACAGCGAACTCACCAGTTGGCTGCCACGCTCCAACATCCATAGCTTCTACGTGCAGGACGACTGGAAGATCACTCCGACGCTGACCGCGAACCTTGGCGTTCGCTATTCCAACGAAAGCCCGTTCCATACGAAATACGGCGCGCTGAGCAGCTTCGACCCCACCGGCAAAGACGACCTGACGGGTGGCCGCGGTGCCATCATTCACCCCGCCAGCCTGGCGAATCGCGATAACAATAACTTCAACCCGCGCATCGGTCTTGCGTGGCATCCGCTGCAGAAGATGGTGCTCCGCGGCGGCTTCGGCATGAACACGGTGGACATCAAATTCCCGCAGGGGCGCGGCCAGTTCGATGAGTACACCGCCATCGCCAACCAGCAGGCAGCCACCGGCGATCCGACCCCGATCTATCGCATCAGCCGTGGCCCGGACCCGGTGAGCTTCATCAAGCGCCCCAACGGCACCTCGCCCTTCGTCGGCACCAACTACGGTTCCCGCAGCGTGGAGTGGTGGGATAAGAATCTTCGCAATCCCTACGTGCTGAACTTCAATGCCGGCGCGCAGTATGAGTTCCGCCGCAACTACCTTCTGGAACTCAGCTATCAGGGGTCCAGTGGCGTTGGCCTGCTGGAACGGTGGCAGGCGAATACCTTCCCCGTTGACTATTTCGCGGGCAACACCACGCAGCAGAACGTCGTCAATGGCGCGGCCCAGAACTATCGCCCGTTCCCCCAGTTTGGCGATATCCGGTTCCGCTCCAACTTCGGTCACAGCACCTTCCACTCAGGCACCATCAAGCTGGAAAAGCGCATGTCGGACGGTCTGTATTTCCAGACCTTCTACACGCTGGCCAAGGCGATCGACTCGCAGGATAATGACAACGATGGCACGGGCGTGGCACCCATCCAGAACCGCAGGCTGGAAAAAGGTCGCGCCGGGTATGACCGCAAACACCGTTTCATTGGCGTGCTGAACTACGAACTTCCCTTCGGCGCCGGTAAGAAATGGGCCACCGGCGGCATCTCGAAATGGCTGCTGGGCGGCTTCGAACTCTCCTGGATCCAGACGCAGGAGAGTGGCAACCCGCTCACCTTCGGCTATACCGGCAGCCCCTATAACTACTACCCTGGCTTCGCGGGCAACGGCCGACCGGACGTCACCGGGCCCATCGCCATCCGCGATGGCTGGTATGACCTGGGCGGCGACCGCTTCGTGAACGCCAACATCAATTCTGTTTTCAGCGGCGGGCAGAATGGTCTGGCGAATTTCGCCTACCCCGGCGGTTGCCCGGCGGTGATCCCGGCAGGCTTCGACCGCACCAAATGCGATTTCCGCATCGGCACGGCGGGCCGCAACATCATCGACGGTCTGCCGCTCCGCTGGTCGCAGGCTTCTGCGCAGAAGAACTTCACCATCAGGGAAAAGTACAACGTGCAGCTGCGTTGGGACATGCAGAATATCTTCAAGACCTACAACTTCAACCCGCCCACCACAACAGTCGATTTCCGCACCGGCAACATTGCGCAGTTCGGCAAGGTTTCCAGCGACCCGACCACCGCTTCACTGGGTGGCCAGCCGCTAATGAATCTGACGCTGATGGTGAGGTTCTAAAGAGCCCCGCATGGTTGAAGGTGACCGTTGCAGAGAGGAAGTGCTGTAACGGTCTTTCAATGGCGATCTGCGTCTGGAGTTCGCAGTTTCGCTGCCTGGTTGACGATGGCCTCCCGTTTCGATGTCGAGAGGCGCGCCAGATTGCGGAGTTGCAGTTCCATGCGGGGAACAGCGGCCAGCACCGGTTGATTTCTCAGCAGGAAGTCCCAATACAGCGTGGTGAACGGACAGGCCCGTTCTCCCGTCGATTCCGCCGGATCGAACTGGCAGCCAGCACAGCAATTGCTCATCCTCTGGATATATTTCCCGGTGGCGGCATATGGTTTTGACGCCATGCGACCACCGTCGGCGAATTGCGACATCCCGATCACGTTGGGCAGTTCCACCCACTCCACCGCGTCGACATACATAGCCAGATACCATTCATGCACCTCGCGGGGACGCACGCCGAGCAGCAGCGCATAGAGACCCGTCACCATAAGCCGCTGGATGTGGTGAGCATAGCCGTGTTTGATTGTTTGGCCGATGGCATCGCGGAGGCACTGCATGGGGGTCTCGGCCGTCCAGTAGAATGCCGGAAGCGGGACATTCGCGTCGAGAGCGTTACCGTCGGCGTAGCCTGGCATTTCCGTCCAGTAGACGCCGCGGACGTACTCGCGCCAACCGAGCACCTGGCGAATAAAGCCCTCCGCTGCGGCCAGCGGCACGGCACCGTCGCGATACGCCTTCTCGACGGCATTGACCACGCGGCGCGGGGACAGCAACTTAAGATTCATCGCTGCCGACAGGCGCGAATGAAACAGGTAGGGCTCCCCGCTCCAGATCGCGTCCTGAAACTGGCCAAAGTCGGCCAGCCTGTGCGCAACGAAGTCTTGCAGGGCGAGTTCGGCCTCCTCGCTGGTTACTGGAAAATCGAACGTTTCGAGCAGACCGGGATTCTGAGGCAGCCGCGAATCCACTAAACCCATCACGTCCCGTGTGATCCCGTCAGGCGGAAACGAGCAGGGCGCGGGGATGAGCCCCGGACCTTTCTTGCCAAACGATCCCCGGTTCTCCGCGTCAAAATTCCATTGGCCGCCGACCGGCGCATCACCATCGAGCAACACGCCATGCAGACGTCGCATCTCGCGATAGAAAAATTCCAGCCGCAGCTGTTTCCGGTTCGCTGCATAGCGCCGGAACCAATCGATTGAGCAGTAGAAATGCCGGTCATCCCTCACCTCGACCGTCATCCCCTGCTCCTGAACTACTTCGAGCAGAGACTGCTGCACCCGCCACTCCCCAGGCTGCACCATGATCACTGCCCCGGGCCGATGGCGGTCGAGGGCGCGCTTCAATTCACCAGACAACGACTGTGTGTTGTTCTTGTTGTCGAGGTGGATGTAGTCGCACCGCCAGCCCCGGCCCGTCAAATTCCGGGCAAAATGACGCATGGCGGAAAGGAACAAAACAGTCCTGGCCTTGTGGCTGGGAACGTGCTTTGACTCCTCCTCCACTTCGGCCATCCAAACCAGGTCGTGATCGGGGTCAAACCCATCGAACGCCGCAGATTCACAGTCGAGTTGATCGCCCAGGACGATGACGAGTTTCCGAATGGCCATATGCCGGATATGCCTCACGCCGATCAGGTGAGTCATTTTTTGCGCTTCCCGGGTGTGTTTCGTCGGGGTTGCTGTCGGTGCTTCACAAGGGGAACGGGAATCCCGCCGTTACGGGCATGAAGAAAATAGCGGCCGGGTCTTCGGTCCGTCTATTCTGAATGTTGGACCCGCAACAGATTCGCATGGGGATAAAAGAGCTCGGCCCCTGGTTTTACGCTCATGACTTTGGCCAAGGCCTGAAGACAACACCGCTCATCCCCCCGCAGGTCGTCGGCATCCATGACACCCGCCTCGCCATGGTGGAAAGCGCCGTTTCAGAGCATTTCGGTGATCGCGCCGCCTCTCTCGATTGCCTGGATATCGGTTGTCATGAAGGCTTCTACTCGGTAGCCATGGCGCGCCGCGGCATGCGTGTTACAGGTCTGGATGCCCGCGAAGAGAACCTGCGCCGCGCCCGGTTCGTGGCCGATGCTTCGGGCTTCCGCGACATACGGTTTCATTTGGGCCGCGTGGAGACTCTGGCGCATACCGAAGGCCGCGCCTACAATCTCACGCTGTTCCTCGGCGTGCTCTATCACGTGGAAGATCCCATGTTGTGCCTGCGTCAGGTAGCGGCAGTCACCAGTGAACTCTGTCTGATTGAAACGCAGGTGGTGGACGAAGTGGAAGGCTACACCGAATGGGGCGCGCAGGAATGGACCCGCAGCTACAAAGGAATTCTCGCGCTGGTGGACGAGTCCGGCGAATTCCATGCCGGGAACCGCGAAACAGGCGTCACCCCGATGGCCACATGCCCGTCACCGAAGGCACTGCTCTTTATGTTGCGGCAGGCCGGGTTTGCGCGCGCAGAAATCCTGACGCCTCCCCCGGGCGCTTACGAACAGCATGCGCGCGGTAAGCGGGTGGTGTGCGCGGCATGGAAATAGTGTCTGGAAATCAAGAAATGACGCACGCCGAACGCTTCCTTGAAAGATCGCGCGAGTTTGCAGAGCGCGCCACGGCCCTGGGCCTGGCGGATGCCAACCGCTACTACTGGTATCACACAGTGGACCTGGGCGATGGCCTGGTCACGCCCGGCATGTACGACTACCGGGAGACCATCGCAAGCTTCGGTTTCCCCGAGGACATGACCGGCATGACCGTGCTGGATGTCGGCTCTGCCACCGGTTTCTTCGCCTTTGAATTCGAACGGCGCGGCGCACGCGTGGTGTCTGTGGAACTGCCCTCCCTGCGCGATCTGGACCGCTTCCCTGGCCAGGACGTCGATGGCTCCCTGCGCAAGATTGAAGCGATGATCTTTCCCGACGTGCTGGATCTGGAGAAGTTCGTCCGCCACGGCCACGGCGAGCGCGACCTCTACTGGTACCTGCTCGAAGGGCCGTTCCGCTTCTGCCGTGACAGGCTTGGCTCCCGCGTGGAACGCTGCTATTCCACTATTTACGACCTCACGCTGGAACGCACCGGCGTCCGCGAAGGCTTCGACCTGGTGTTCTTCGGCGACGTTCTCATCCATACGCTCTACCCGCTCAAAGCGCTGGCCTCGCTCGCGGCGCTCTGTCGCGGCACGCTGGTCTTCGCCGGAGTACTGCCGGAAGGTCCGCAGGAACCGCCTGCCATGATGTACATCGGGGGCGCCAACGCAGCCGATGACGAAGTCGCATGGTGGCACCCCAACCTCAGCTGCCTGACGCAAATGCTCAGTAAGCTCGGCTTCGCCCAGGTGGAGCAGGTCGGCTTTCACCGCGGCGCGCTGAACCCTTCCGGCTGGGAATTCGAACGCGTCGTCATCAAAGCGCAAAAGTAAATCCGTGACTGCCATTGAGGTTCGGAACGTTTCGAAAAGCTATCCGCTGAGCAACTCCCAGTGGAGTCGCTTTCGTCACGTCTTCGCCGGCCATGCGCATCCTGAGAAGGGCCTGTGGGCACTGCAGGACGTCAGCTTCACCGTGGCACGTGGCGAGGCGTTCGGCGTCGTCGGCGCGAATGGTTCCGGCAAGAGTACGCTGCTGCAGATCATCGCGGGCATTCTGCAACCCACCTCCGGCAGCGCTCATGTCAACGGACGCCTCTCAGCACTGCTGGAACTCGGGTCCGGATTTTCCCCGGAATTCACCGGTCGCCAAAACGTGTACATGAACGCGTCCATTCTGGGCCTCTCCACCGAAGAAGTGGACGCGCGCTTCGAAACCATCGAACATTTTGCCTCCATCGGCAACTTCATCGATCAGCCGATCCGGACGTACTCGACAGGCATGGTGTTGCGCCTGGCGTTCGCGGTGGTGGCCCACGTGGACCCGGAAATTCTGATCGTCGACGAGGCACTGGCCGTAGGCGATATCGCGTTTCGCCAGCGCTGCATGCGCCGCATTCATGACCTGCGCGCCGGGGGCACCACCATCCTGTTCGTATCCCATGAAACCGGGGATGTGAAGGCATTCTGCGAGCGGTGTATCTGGCTGGAAAAGGGCAAGGTCCGCGCGGTGGGCGGCGCCGATGAAGTGATCGCCGGATACCTCAGCGCCACGGTGCAGCGCGAGCAGGTCAGTGATGTTGAGGACCGTCCGCGCAGTGTTGCGGTACAGGAGGTAGTTCCCGCAGTCCGGCCCGTCGTTTCGGGCATTCACCGGTATGGGAACCGCCACGCGGAGATCTGCGGTGTGGAACTGACAACGCCCGCGGGCGAGCCAATGATGACGTGGGTGGGAGGTGCGGCTTCCATGCTTCGCATCAGCTTTCGCGTCTGCGCGCCGCTGGCCACTCCGCTGGCGGGCTTTCTGGTCCGCAATTCAAAGGGCGAGACCATATTCGGATCGAACACCGCCCGTGAAAATTACCCGTTGGCCCCCATGCAGCCCGGCGAAATACACCGCGTCGATTTCCATTGGGTGCTGCCGTCGCTCACCGCCGGCCAGTATGCGGTCTCCGTCGCCGTGAGTGACGGTGGCCTGGAAGAGTTCGACGTATGCGACTACGTGGAAGACGCCGTGGTGATTCAGGCGTCAGGACCTCCCGAACGCGGCTACCTGCGGCTGCACTGCAGCTCAGTCTCAGTTACTTAGGCCGTGGCCACCGGGCCATGCGACTTAAACTGCGAATCCGGCAGCATTTTGAAAATAATCACCATGCTCATCGGATGCATCAGGCCCGCAATCAAAAAAATCGGGGCGTAAGAGAACTTCGAAACCACATACCCGGTTCCCAGCTGCGCCAGCATGCCGCCAATCGCTCCGCCCATGCCGCTGAAGCCCGAAACCGTTCCAACCTCCGCACCAGGGAACAAATCGGCCGGCAGTGTTTGCAGATTGGCCGTCCAGAAGCCATGCCCAAACGTGATGAAGCAAATCGCCGCAATAGCCAGCCCCGCATTCGGCGCGAAGGGCGCCAGCATGGCGATGGGCAGGCACATCGCCCCCAGCAGCATAATTCGTTTCCGCGCACGCGGCAGTGACCAGCCCTTGTGCATCAGCATGCCCGACAAATAACCGCCCAGCATATAGGCAATGCCCCCGAACACAAACGGCACCCACGAGTATTGCCCGATTTCCTTCTGATTGAAATGCCGTTCCTTCACCAGGTAAGCAGGCAGCCAGAAGATGACGAAGTAAATCACCGGATCAGTGAAGGTGCGCGCCAGGCACAGGGCAACCGCCTCCGGCCGCCGCACGATGTTTCCCCAGGCAGCCCTGGGAGCGGACGGAGCCTCCTTCGTGCCTGGCTTTTCAAGCGGCAGCACATCGTCTTTGAACTGGATGTATTCGCTGTGTTTCAGCCAGCGGTTGGTGTGCGGCGAATCATAGAGGATCCACCAGAAAATCAGCCAGACGAATCCGAACATGGCGACGGAAATAAACGCGAACTGCCAGCCGTATCGAATGGTGAGGAAAGAAATCAGGGGTCCGGAAAGCGCCGAACCCGCCGATGATCCCGCATTAAAAATGCCGACGCCCAAAGCCCGCTGCTTTGGCGAAAACCATTCGGAAACGGCCTTCGTCGCAGCGGGCCAGTTGCCCGGCTCGCTCAGCCCCAACAGGAACCGGCATGCCGCGAACGACCAGACTCCGGTGGCAAAAGCGTGCAGCATGGAGGCCAGTGACCAAACCCCGATGAACAGGGAAAAACTCTTCTTAGTCCCGAGCTTGTCCACAATGTGACCCGAGCCCGCGTACATGATCGCGTAGGCCAGAAAGAAGCCCGCCAAAATCCGCGAGTAGTCGATCTCGGTCATGGAAAACTGCAGGCGGATGCGGTCGGAAACCACGGCCAGAGCCTGCCGGTCGGCATAATTCACCGCCGTGGCGAGGAACAGCATCGCGGCGATGATCCAGCGGATATGAGGAATTTTCATTGAGGCGGTTTAATTGGTGCGCTTGGGAGATTCTATCTGAATCGTCAGCGTGCGCCGGGCCGCGTCCCACGTGGCGTTCGCGAACGTCTCATCAGCCCTGACTTCTGAGGCCTCCGGCCAGCCTTTGAAAAGCGCCTTCAGACCGCTACTGTGGTGCACGATATTCCACGCGCCGGTCACACCCCAGTGGTGGTAAACGCCCGGAGGCGCGTTGTAAATCAGGGTCTTCACACCAGGGTTCTTGGTAGCCCACCGGTCCAGCTGGTCCACGAACGCGAAAGCCTGATCATCGCGATCCAGTTGCGAACGTTGCTCCCGGTGCAGTTGCCGATAATTCCACGGCAGCCAGATCAGAATCCCCAGTGCGAGCCAGCGTGGATTCACGGTGGACGCCGCGGCAGCCACGGCAATCACGGCACCCGCCAGCGGCAGATAAGTGTACGCCTCAAACAGGCGCCCCGGCAGGAACAGCAGTGTGAAGAGGAAGCATGCCATGGAGGCGAGCCCGAACCACACCCGACGGTCCCGCACGAAGGCAAGCGGCAACAGAAGAAATCCACTGAACGGCAGGAACAAAAGCCGCCGCGCATAGAACGGGACTGTCTTCTGCAGCGCCGCAAAGGTGAACCGGAACGTGTAGTCGTTGTCATTGTTGGGATTGAGAAAAATCCCCTGCAGCCCGAACGAGAGCGACGCGGCAAAGAACGGCAGCAGCGGCAGCCACCGCCTTTTCCCCGGCAGGAATTCATACGCCAGCAGCACCAGCGGCAACATCACCGCCAGTTCTTTCGACTTGTACGCCAGCCAGAAAGCCACGAAGCTCAGCACCCACCGCCCATGCATCCAAAGAAGCAGGCTGGTGAGGCAAAACGTGGCGCAGAGCAGGTCGAAAACGTACATAGGCTTCCAATACGCGTCCATTGCCGTGGCGCTCAGAGCGAAAAACGCCACGCCCGCCATCGCGCTCCACACAGGAATTCGCAACTTTCGCAGCACCAGCCACAACAGGATCACATTGAACAGATGAATCGCCAAAATCGGTGTCACGTACGGCGGGTAGTCCAGCCCGAAGGCTTTGCCCGCCAGAGTGAAGTAGAAATGCCCCGTCGGTCGGAAATTTGCCACATCGAACGTCGGTTTCAGCAGCGCGGGCACGTAATTGTGCCAGCCCAGCAAAGGCGCCCAGGAAAGTGTATCGAGTTCGTCATCCTGAAAGAAACCGTCGTAAACCCGGTAATTCAGGGCACAAAACGCGATGAAGATGGCCGCCGCCGCCACGCACGGCCAGAGCCACGCCGGCCTTGCGGGTGCTTCCGGTGAATCAGGGATTGCGTTTTGAGGTGTGATTTAACGATTCTAAGTTATAGATGAAGGCAGTTTGTTTACTCAGCGGTGGTCTCGATTCGGCAACGTGCCTCGCGTACGCCCGAACGCTCGGATATGAATGCTACGCCCTGTCATTCGATTACGGTCAGCGGCACCGCGTGGAGCTGGAGGCGGCCAACCGGATTTCTGAAGCCCTGGGTGCCGCCGTGCACCGTGTCGCGAAGATTGATCTGCGCGTCTTCGGGCACTCCGCTCTGACGGATGATATCGACGTGCCCAAGGGCCGTAATGAAGCGCAGATGACGCACGACATCCCCGTCACCTACGTCCCCGCGCGCAACACGATTTTTCTTTCCTTCGCCCTCGCCTGGGCCGAAGTGCTGGAAGCTGCCGATATCTTCATCGGCGTAAACGCGCTGGATTATTCCGGCTACCCCGATTGCCGCCCGGAATTCATCGAAGCCTTCGAGAAGATGGCGAATCTCGCCACGCGCGTCGGCGTGGAGGGCGTCACGCGCCTGAAAATCCACACCCCGCTCATCAGTCTTTCAAAGGCGGAGATTGTGCAATTCGGCGTGAAGCTGGAAGTCCCCTTCGAACTCACCTGGAGTTGCTACGATCCGGACGCCGACGGCCGGCCCTGCGGAGCCTGCGATTCCTGCCTGCTGCGCGCCAAAGGCTTCCGCGAGGCCGGCGTGATCGACTCCGCACTCTGATATGCGAATCTCTGAGATCTTCTATTCCGTGCAGGGCGAAGGCAGTCTGGTGGGAGTGCCCTCCATCTTCGTCCGCACCACAGGCTGCAATCTGCGCTGCTCCTGGTGCGACACGCCTTACACTTCGTGGAACCCCGTGGGCGACGACATGACCATCGACGAGATCATGACCCGAACCGCTGAGTATTCCGCCTCCCGGCACGTGGTGATTACGGGCGGCGAGCCGATGATTGCGCCTGGCATTGCCGAACTCGCGGAGCGCTTCAAAGAACGCGGCCTGCACATCACTTTCGAAACCGCCGGCACGGTATTCGCGCCTGTCGCCTGCGATCTGATGAGCATCAGCCCGAAGCTTTCGAATTCCACGCCGGAAGGCCCGTTTCGCAATCAGCACGAACGCCTGCGTTTACAACCGGAAGTTCTGAAACGCCTCACGACGGAATACGACTACCAGCTGAAATTCGTGATCGCTCAGGAAGCCGACCTGGCCGAAGCGCAGCAGGTGATCGCATCCATTGGCGCGCCTGCGGAAAAAGTAATTCTGATGCCCGAAGGGATTAGCGCTGAGGTTCTGAACGAACGCGGGGCGTGGGTGGGGGAGCTCTGCAAACAGCACGGCTACCGCTTCAGCCCGCGCCTGCACGTTCACCTTTACGGCAACAGGCGCGGAACCTGAAGCCGGCTCTAATTCTCGCCGGCGATCACCAGTTTGTTGGCCTCCCCGGATTCCTGCGAACTGCCCCAAACCACGTTGGATCCCCAAACCACGTTGAACCCGGCCATCGTGGCGGAACCCCAAACCACGTTGCTGCCCCACACGACGTTGCTGCCCCACACCACGTTGGATCCCCAAACCACATTCGCGCCCGAGATGCCCGACAGAACCACCCTGCCACTCAGCGCATCCCAGGAGGCTGTCGGAGATTTCGCTGAGCCCAACGACCGGCTGCCGTTCACCAGCGCCGACACAATATCCAGATACCCCGCGCCAACCGTGAACAGGTCGTAGTAGCTGGTGTAAGTCGTATTAGTAGCAGCGTCCCAGATCGAGCTCGAAGTGGGAAAGGACCTGGAAGCAGTCGTCATCAGAATCGCCTTCACATCATCCGGTCGCAGCGAGTCATCGTCTTCAATCAGCATGGCGGCGGCAGCGCTTACAACAGGCGCGGCCATGCTGGTGCCGCTGAGCTGGAAATGCCCGCCGGCATAGCTGTTAGTCGGGTATTGTTTCGACAGGGTCATACCCGCGGGCAAAACCGAAACAACGCGGTTTCCCGGGGCCACCAGATCCGGCTTCACCACATGATCGAGGATGGTCGGACCCTTGGAACTGTAGCTGGCGATCCTGTCGTCCAGGGTGCCCATGGTGCCCATCGTTTTCATGGCGCCCACGGTAATCACGTAAGGGTCGTTCCCCGGCGCGGTAATGGTGGCATAGCCGTTGGTTCCCTTCGAGTTGTTGCGCCCGTCATTACCCGCTGCCACGACAACCACAATGCCTGCGTTCCACGCCGCTTCCGCCGCCTGACATAACGGATCCTGCGTATAGCTGGAGTAAACGGGCCTGCCCAGCGAAAGATTGATCACCCGGATGTTGTACTTCGATTTGAGCTGAATCGCGCGATTGATGGCCGCGATCACCGCGCTGTCGGAGCCCGTGCCATTCTTATCCAGCGCCTTAAGGTTGATGATCGAGACCGCGGGAGCAACACCCTCATAGACTCCGTAGCCACCTGCGCCGGAGGCCCCCAGGATTCCCGCCACATGCGTCCCGTGCCCGTACTCGTCGTCCGCCGTGCCCCCCACAAAACTCTGGCTATAAACGATCCGGCTGTTCTTGCCATTCTTAAAATCGGCAATGTCCGCGATGCCGCTGTCGATGACGGCAACGCCAACACCCCCACCGTCATGCCCGGAGGCGTGCGCAACATCCGCACCCACCGCCGCCCTGGTATAGTTCAGCAAACCCTGCACCTGCCGGTCCGGCGAAACGAAGTCCACGTCGGGGTCTTCCGCCAGAGCCTCCAGCGCGCCCGCAGGCATCCGATAGTGAGCCCCGCGCGTCGCCTCGAACTGATGTATTACACTGCCGCCCAGCTGTCGTGCCCGGTCGTGGTGCCTGGCAACCGGCGCCACTTTATAAGTGACAATCACGTCCACCAGACCAGCCTGGCCCGGCCTTCGAAGCTCCTGCGCCAGCTTCTCGCTCCCCTGCGCGGCATTCATGGAATTGAGCCCGAACAACGTCAGGCATGACACGAGACACAGCGGTCTCAGCCAATAAATCAGATTCTTCGTGCTTTTGTACCAGTTCATACGATCACCGGGACTTCCTTTTTTTGATCTGTTGCGAGTCTTGCACGCCAAACAGACTTTGAATATGATGCCGTCAGTTAGCGTGGTGATGAACGAAGGCAGTACTGCCGGGACTCCACTTTGAAGGCTCCCGGCCCGACCTTGACTTAAAACCTTATTGAAAACGCTGGACAACGCCCAAACCCGGAGTCCTTTCCCCGTATATAACCAGGGACTATTGACGGCATTGATCTTCCGGTACCATGACCCTGTTCGCGGAACCCGCGCATCAGTAACGGGTACCGTATGTGACCCCCGGTTAACAGTAGATAACTATTCCTTACACTCCATTGATGCCACACTCGCCTTGTACCGGTGCGGCGCCTTCCAGAGCGCATCCCGGAGGTAATGATCATGACGGAATTTATTCAAATGCCCCGCAAAGCCCATTTTTACTGGGCTCTGATTGTTCTGGGCGGGGCATGGTTCAGCATCACTTCTATCGCTTCCACTGATCTGGCGATTGACAACGTGCGTCGCACGTTCTTTTACATCGTCGCGGCAATCCTCGCGTCCCGACTCAAAATTCGCCTGCCCGGCATCTTCGTTACTCTTTCCATGAACTATGTTGTGATCCTCGCGGCACTGATGAATCTGGGGCGGGCATCCGGCATGATCGTTGGCGTGGCCAGCGCACTCGGCCAGTGCTTCATTCATGCGGATCAGCGGCCGAAGTGGTACCACTTACTGTTCAACATGTTCGCCATGGCCTTTCCCGTGATGGCTGCGGACCTTGCGCTCCAGTCGCAGACGCTGAACTACGTCGACCCCACCGGTGCGCTCAGCCTGCTCATGGCGTCGCTGCTGTACTTCATCATGAACACCGTCACGGTCGCCGGCATCATCAGCGTGACCTCATCCACGGGCCTGCTGACAATTTGGCGGGACTCTTATCTGTGGACCTCCCCGCAGTACCTGGTGGGCGGCCTGATTGCGGGCGGCCTGCACTTCATGAACCGCTACATGGGCTGGCCTGCGCTCATTGTGGCGATTCCGCCGCTCTACCTGGTCTACCGTTCTTACAGCGTCTACCTCGGCCGGTTTGAAGAGCAGCGCAAGCACATTACAGAGATGGCTCAACTGCATCTTCGGACCATCGAAACCCTCGCCCTGGCGATTGACGCCAAGGACGACACCACGGCCGCTCACCTGCGCCGCGTGCAGGTCTACGCTTCAGAAATCGGCAAAGAGCTGCACCTGTCCGCTCTTGAGATGCAGGCGCTCGAAGCCGCCGCTCTTCTGCATGACGTGGGCAAACTCGCCGTGCCCGAGTACATCATCTCCAAACCCGGCAAGCTGACGCCGGATGAGTTCGAAAAGATGAAGGTCCATCCGGTGGTGGGCGCGGAAATTCTGGAACGCGTTCACTTCCCTTATCCCGTCGTCCCCATCGTTCGCTCGCACCACGAAAAGTACGATGGCACCGGCTATCCCGATGGCCTGATCGGTGAGCAAATCCCCATCGGAGCCCGTATTCTCTCCGCCGTGGATTGCCTGGATGCGCTTGCGTCCAATCGCCAGTACCGCACCGCCATGCCGCTGGAAGCCGCCATGCAGATCATCCGCGATGAAGCAGGCAAGGCGTTCGACCCCATTGTTGTGGCAATTCTCGACCGCCGTTTCCGGGAACTCGAACAGAAGGCAAGGGATGAGACCGCGGATTATGTGAAGCTGTCTTCCAACGTGAAAGTGGAGCGCGGGCTGGCTCCCGCCACCGGCTTCGCGGAATCCGCTCCGGTGAGTGCGCCCTCCGCCACCGCACACTTCAGCCTGGCAATCTCCGGCGCACGCC
Organism: Bryobacterales bacterium; assembly: GCA_038319515.1. Classification (GTDB taxonomy): domain Bacteria; phylum Acidobacteriota; class Terriglobia; order Bryobacterales; family Bryobacteraceae; genus BOG-234. The sequence goes on along the minus strand of JBBQDH010000002.1, from coordinate 16,288 downwards.
GCGAGTTTCAGTTGCTCCTGGAACTCACCAACGATCTGGGTAGTTCACTCAGCCTTGAAGAAACCCTCGCCCTGCTTGCCGTGCGCCTGGGCAAAATTGTAAACCATGATGCCATTGCCGTCTACCTGCTGGATGGCGACAAACTGGTGCCAAAGTTCGTCAAGGGTGAGAGCTTCAGGCTCCTCAGCTCTCTGGAAATTCCCCTGGGCCAGGGGTTGTCCGGCTGGGTGGCGGAAAACGATCTGCCTGTCGTCAACGGCAACCCTGCCGTGGAGCCCGGCTATCTCAATGACCCCCGCATGGTCACGCCGCTCCGGTCCGCTATTGCAGTCCCGATTCGCGGCCGTGACGGCGTCATCGCCGTGCTCACCCTCTACCACCTGAAGGCTGAGGCTTTCAGTCAGGATGACCGACGAATTCTGCTTGCCATTGCGCCGAAGGCAGGTATCGCGATTCAAAACTCCGTGCGCTTTGAACGCGCCAACAGCGCGGCCGATACGGATGAACTGACCGGCCTCCATAATGCGCGTTCGCTCTTCAGGCACCTGGAAGCCGAGGTCTCAAACACGGCGCGGCGGGAGGGGAATTTCACCGTTGTCGTGATGGACCTGGACGGCTTCAAGAAAGCCAACGACGAGTATGGTCACATTGCCGGAAACCGCATCCTGGAATGCGTTGGTCGCGCTCTGCGCCGCAGTTGCCGAGCCGGGGATTTCGCGGCACGGCTGGGCGGTGATGAGTTCGTGCTCATCATGCCGGATGCCACCCAAAGCCTGCCGGAAATTCTCGCCCGCCTCGACCAGATCGGCAGGAACCTGCCCGCCGAATCGCAGTGCCCTGCACGCATCACCATCAGCGCCGGCGTCTCCCGCTATCCGGACGACGGTTCCGACGCCGAAGCACTGCTCGAAAAAGCCGACGAGCGCATGTACGATGCGAAGCGCAGCAAGAAACTGCTGTTGGTCGCGTAAAGCGTGGCGCGTGGCGGCGGCGATCCTGTCGCCGGCCTTAATACCCCGCGCGCTTATCCACCAGATTCTGCAGCGCTTCCCCGCTGCGCCAACGCGCAAACTGCGCCATAAAAAAATCAACCGAATCTTCGAGCCACGTTTGCGTGTGGTCGGCCGTATGCGCCGAAATCAGCACATTGTCCATATCCCAAAGCGGGCTGTCCCCGCCCAGCGGTTCCACTTCAAACACATCCAGCACCGCACCGCGAATCACGCCGCTCCGCAAGGCTTCCGCCAGGGCAGCCTCGTCAATCACGGGACCGCGCCCCACATTCATCACCACCGCCGAAGGCTTCATCCGGCCAAACTCCGCCGTGCTCAGCATATGCTTCGTCGCAGGCGTCAACGGGGCCGCGGCCACCACGTAGTCGCACTCCGGCAGCATGTCATGCAACTCCGCCGTTGCGTAAACGCGATCCACATCCTCATCGCCCGGGCGCGGCGTAACAGTACGGCGCAACGCCAGCACCTTCATCCCCATCGCCTTCGCGCGTTTCGCCGCGGCGCGCCCAATGTCCCCATGGCCCACAATGCCCATGGTCTGCGTGCTCAGCTCACACACGTCGAAGACATCCCACTTGTGCGCCGCTTTAGCCCGCAGCATGCGCGGAATATCCTTCGCGAAATACAACGCGCCAAACAACACGAACTCTCCCAGAGACTGGCTGAACACACCGCTGCCATTGGTGAGCGGAATCGGACTCTCAATCAATTCCGGGCTCAGAAATCCGTCCAGGCCCGCACTGCGCGACTGGATCCATTCGAGCTTCGCCCCGCGTTCCAGCACCAGCCCGACCTCCTTCCGGTTGCCCATGGTGGTGAACAGCACGCGCGCATCCCGCACCGCATCGCCCAGTCCGTCGGCGGTCTTCGATATGGTGAAATTCACCCCGGGGCGCAGCGCCTCCAGCTTCTGCAACTCGGGCTCTGCCGGGTCGCCCAGAACAACAACGGTAATTTGGTCCATCAGGAGCAAGCTATCACAAACCTGCCCGAACCCGCGCCGCCGGAATTGCGTAACAATAATTTTGGAGGTCGGCTCATGAGAGTTTCTTCAGATTCGCGACCCACCCGGAACGCAAACAGGGGCGGTGTGTTGGGCGTACTACTTTTTATCTTTGTGTCCATTGTGATTGTGTCGGTCGGCACAGCCTTCTATATCGCCAATAATGTACGCGTGCAAACCACCCACCGCCATGGTGGCGATGACTTTTCCGACTTTTCCATTGCCACACCCGCCGGCAACGTCAGCATCCGCGCGCACGAAGATCTGGACCCCGCCACCATCGGGCTGCCCGTCTATCCCGGCGCCACCCGCCAAAAGAACTCCGGCGTTGCCTCTTTCGAGTGGGTCTCTGCCGACGGCAAGGCTGACAGGAGTGTCGCCTTCGCAGCCGCGGAACTGTTCACACAGGACTCGCCTTTGAAGGTGCTCGCCTGGTACCGGACCCAGCTGCCCAACTGGCTGGTGGTCACGGATCGGGACGGCGCTGTCCGCTTTGAGCTCAGGGAAGGCGGCCACAAACGGATCGTCGGAATTCGCGGGAAGAACGACGGCACGCACATCGGAATTGCCTCCATCGGCGACCCTGCGTCAAACTAGAAGTTGTGCCAGCCTACTGCACCTGCGGAACACAGCTCGTTGAAGATGCCCGGTTCTGCCATCGCTGCGGCAGACCCACGTTTGAGATGTCTGAAGAGCCGGAGCTGATTGTTGCAGTGCAGACACCTGCACCCACGCTGACCCCGCAAGCCGAATTGCTGGCGACGCTTTCACAGATGCCGGTCAGTTTCAGCAACCCGGTTGCACTGCGCGTTGGATTTCTGATGTCTCTCGCGATCATGTTTCTCGACATGATTCCGGGCCTGAATTTCTTCTTTGTGTTCTGGTGGCTGGGCGCCGGCTGGTGCGGCGTTCTGCTCTACCGCCGACTCACAGGCAAAACGCTCAGCATCAAAGCAGGCGCGCGTTTGGGCTCCATCACCGGCGTGCTCGCCTTCGTCAGCATGGCGATCATTTTCACACTGACCATCGCCTTCACCGGCAAGCAATTCATGGAACTGCTTGTGCAACAGGATCCCCGCATGGCCCAGGTGGTGAACGATCCACCCATGCTGGCCGCAGGCATGCTGTTTACCCTCCTGCTCGCGTTCGTAGCAGTGGTGGGAGTCTGCACGGCAGGCGGCGCGCTGGGAGCCCGCTTCAGCGCCAAACCGGAACTTAAGTAGTCACCGTCCGGCAGGCCCGTTGTAAGCCCGCTCCACCTTCGCCACGCGCAGTTCGTAATGCTCATACCAGGCGCTCTTCCCCACGCCCTGCGCCCGCTCGTGTTCCGCCTCCCGCTTCCAGTTCACTATCGCCTCTTCGCTGGCCCAGTAGCTCACCGTGATCCCGAACCCGTCCGCACCCCGCGCGCTCTCAATCCCCAGATACCCTGGCATCGCCGCAGCCAGTTCCACCATCCGGTCGGCCGTCTCCGCGTAGCCCCCATCCACGGGTGTTCGCTGCGCCGTGAAGATCACCGCATAGTAGGGCGGTTCGGGTGTTTTCGCGAATTGTGACATGGTTCCCGTAGTGTAAATTACAAACTGCATGCAGACCCGCCGTGACTTTCTGATCACCTCCACTCTCGCCCTCAGTACCAGCGCGCAGGCCGCCCCGGCGCCCCCGAACTTCCGTTTCCCCACGGACCCGCCGGCGCGTATCGCGATCGCCTCTTACTCCTTCCGCTCCCTGATCGACACCCCCAACAACCGCAAGCGTAATCCGGATGCCAAATTCATCGCCCTGAAAGACTTCGCCGCGCGCATGGCGGAGAAATACAAGGTTCACAACGTGGAGTTGCTCGGCCAGCACTTCCCATCCACCGAACCCGCCTACCTGAACGAACTGCGCGACGCCGTGAAAGCCGCGGGGTCCCGCATCGTGAACATCCCCACCAGCGTAGGCGCAAGCATGTACGATCCCGACCCCGCGAAACGCACGCTCGCCATCGACAACGCGAAGAAATGGGTCGATATCGCGGTTGCCGTCGATTGCCCCGGCGTTCGCATTCACATTCAGGGCGATAAGACAGCCACTCCTGATCTCAGCCTCACCACAACGTCCCTCTTCCCCGTCGCCGAATACGGGGCGTCGAAAGGCGTCGTCATCAATCTGGAAAATGACGATCCGAAAACAGAGGATGCCCTCTTCATCACCAAAGTTCTTGATCAGGCCCGCCACCCGTGGCTGCGCGCCCTGCCCGATTTCTGCAACACCATGCTGAAGGGCGACGCTCCTTACAACTACGCCGCCATGGCTGGCCTCTTTAAACGCGCCTACAACATTTCGCACGTGAAGGACGATGAAATCGACGGCGGCAAGACTTACCATGCCGATCTCAAACGCACCTTCGCCATCGCAAAGAATGCGGGTTATAAAGGCTACTTCTCCATCGAATGGGAAGGCGACGGCGACGTCTGGGAAGAAAACGGCAAGCTCATCGACCAAAGCATCCAGCTGATGGGCTGAAGCGATCGGTGAACGTTCATTCAGCGAAATTTCAGTTCCGCCTGCCACGCTTGACCTGGAGAATTCGAATATGAAAAGCGTTGTAACCGGATTGTTTTTAATGGTTTCGCTGTCAGGCGCAGCAGATTACAAAATTATTGAACGCTACCCGCTGCCGGGCACAGGCGGCTGGGACTACGTGACTGTCGACAGCGCCGCCCGCCGCGTCTACATCTCACACGCCACACAAGTGGAGGTAGTCGACGCCGATAACGGTAAGCTCATCGGCACCATCCCGGATACACCAGGCGTGCACGGCGTAGCCATCGCGCCCGGCGAAAAACACGGCTTCACCAGCAACGGCCGCGAAAACAAAGTCAGCATGTTCGAGCCGGAATCCCTGAAACTCATCAAAAAGATTGATGTCGGCAAGGGGCCGGATGGCATCTGGTACGACGCCGCCACCAACCGCGTCTTCACCAACAACCATGGCTCGCACGACATCACCGCCATCGACGCAAAGACCGGAGAAGTGGCAGGAACCGTGAAGCTGGCAGGCGACGGCGAACAGGCCATCAAAGGCAGCGACGGCCTCTATTACGTCAACAGCGAAGACACCGCTGAAGTAGTGGCCTTCGACCCCAAATCGCTCGAAGTGAAACACCGTTATCCCATCGGCATTGCCGAGACCCCCACCGGTCTTGCCTACGATGCGAAGACCAGTCGGCTCTTCATCGCCTGCCGCAAGGAACCGAAGATGGTCGTGATGGACGCGAAGTCCGGCAAGGTCATCACCAGCTTCCCCATCGGCACCGGCGCTGACTGGGCGGAGTTCGACGCAGCCACCAAGACCGTCCTCGTGTCTACCGGGCAGGGTGTTCTGAACACGTTCCTGCAGAAGTCCGCCGACGTCTATGAAGGCGGCGCTCTCACCACACAGGCCGGTGCCAAGACCATGGGAATGGACCCGAAGACGAAGAAGATCTTCCTGCCCGCCGCCGAGTACGACATGAAGCCCAACGCAGACCCCGCCAAGCCCCCGGTCCGCACCATGAAGCCGGGTTCATTCGTGCTGCTGGTTGTTTCACAGTGAAACCTACTGCTTCTTTTGCGCCTCGTAGTACTTTTTGTCCAGCACATTGACCCACCCGTCGATCATGTGCTGGTCTGCATCAACGCCGAAGTGCTTACCCCAGGCAATGTTGAGCGTACTCGGCGGCACCTCGAGATAATCAGAAGGAATATTGAAATACTTCTCATCCGGCGGCCCCGACGTGATCACGGAAGCGGAGCGCGACTGAGTCTTAAGAACCCGTTCCGTTCCAGGCTCGAGAGTTTCCTCCAGCCGATCCACTTCAGCACAATTCAAATCAGAAGCGTAACTGGATGTTACGCGTATCCGGTCTCCACTGTTTGCCTGAAAAGTAACAGTAAACCTCTTTACCGGATGATTCAGAAATGTGAAATTTCCCAATAAGACCCGACCCGGTTTGTTGTCTTCCCTCTCCTTGAAATTACTGCAATCCGCAGCCGGCGTGAGCCGATTGACCTTTCGGGCCGTGACAACATCAGGAGTCGCGTAGTGTGTGCTCTTCATTTTCAGAAGATCGTTGACATCGATCCTTTCTCCCGTTGCCAATTCAATGGCCCGGTTTACCAGATCGGGTGAACCGGCAAAGGTTGACGCGTGGCTGGTTGAGCCATCAGCCTTCTGAGCGAGAACTTCCCGGTCGTCCTTGTTCTTTCCAGGATTTTCCAGGTTTCTCCAGGAGATGTTGTACACCTGCGTGAACGCCGCGGGAGACTGCGCCGAAACAATACTTTGACGTGTGGCCAGATACGAAACAGCCATGCCAATCGCCACGATAAAAATTACCGTTTTCTTCATAACTTAGATCCTCTTCTTCGTAGTCAGCTAACAGTTACCGCACGCGCACCAGCTACCCAGGTTAGAAGGTTGAAAAATCACACATTGAGTTACACCGCAATTCCCGTCGATGCAGGGAGTGCCGATCCCTCCGCCCGGGGAACTGTAGCATGTGCTCGCTGAGAACTGACATTCCGCCACGTAACAAGTCCAGGGCCACGCACAAGCATCACCTGCGCCGTATGTGCCTGTACATGCGTAGCCGGTATTTTGGCCACAGGTGGCGTTGGCGATACCCACGCCAAAAACGCACGACGTTACTAATGCCGCGAGATGAACCAGTAAAGATTGGCTTTTGTGTTTCACTTTTACCACTCTTTGGCGTTACCTGATCAGATTAAGGTGATGTCGCCGTTTCGAAACCAGCTTGTACTGGTTTTACTGTCAATATTAAGCTGCATTAAAGTGTATAAGAAACCACAAAGCCTGGGGAACAGCTCACGACCATCGCCTTGGGAAGCCCAACGCCGACCCCGTCAGGTTCTGGTCCGCACCCTGAGGCCTGGCTCATTCGTGCTGCTGGTTGTTTCAAAGTAGTGCGATAAACTAGCGCTTCGGTGCTGCTTGAACTCCAGGACATAGAAAAGCGTTTCGGCGGCGTCACCGCTCTCCGCAAGGGGAGCCTCTCCGTCAATGCAGGCGAGGTCCACCTGCTGCTCGGCGAGAATGGCGCCGGCAAATCCACGCTCATGAAAATCGTGGCCGGCATCGTGCAGCGCGACGTCGGCCGCATGCTCTGGAACGGGCAGGAAGTCTTCCTTCGCTCCCCCGCTGAAGCCGCCGCCATGGGCATCGCGATGGTCAACCAGGAGTCACTTCTCGCCCCACATATGACGGTGGCTGAGAACATCTTCCTCGGTCGCGAACCGCGCGCTCCGTTCGGCTGGGTGAATCGCCGCGAGATCACCGAAAAAGCGCGCGCCCTCATCGAGCAGTACAACTTCCCCCTCAATGCCGAATGGCGCGTGGGACGCCTCACCCCCGCGGGCCGCCAGATGGTGGAAATCTGCCGGGCCATTCAGCACGGGTCCAGCTTGCTGATCTTCGACGAGCCAACGTCCTCTCTTTCGGACACAGAAACGCAACAGGTCTTCCGCATCGTGCGTGATCTGAAGGCCCGCAAAATGGGCATCATCTACATCACCCACCGCATGGAAGAGCTCCGCGCCATCGGAGATAAAGTTACGGTTCTGCGTGATGGCAGCATGGTCCATACAGGCGACCTGGCCGACATTCCGACCGACCTGCTCATCCGCCATATGGTGGGCCGCGAGGTCGCGCAAATCTACCAGCGCGAACACCTTGCCCCCGGCGCACCGGCGCTGGAAGTGCGCGGTATCAGCGTGGCGGCTTCGAACCTGAAAGACGTTTCCATCACGCTGCGCAAGGGCGAGATCACAGGCATGGCGGGCCTCATCGGCGCAGGGCGTACCGAACTCTGCCGCGCCATCTTCGGCATGGACGCGATTGACTCCGGCCAGATCCTCATCCACGGCAAACCTGCCCAAATCAAATCCCCGCGCGACGCCGTGAAAGCGGGCATCGCGCTCGTCACCGAAGACCGCCAGGTTTCCGGCCTTGCCCTGCGCCTGCCCATCGGCGCCAACGTCACCATGGCGAATGTGGAGCGTATCAGCCGCTTCGGCTTTCTCGACCTCAAAGCCCAGAACAGGCTGTCGACCGAACTCGGCGCGAAGATGCGCCTCAAAGCAGCGTCCCCCGCGCAGCTCGCCGGCACGCTCAGCGGCGGCAATCAACAGAAGGTCGTCATCGCGAAATGGCTCTTCCGTGAGGCCGGCATTTTTCTTTTTGACGAACCCACCCGCGGCATCGATATCGGTGCAAAATCAGAAGTCTTCGAACTGATGAGTGAACTCGCCCGCGCCGGCGCGGCCATTCTGATGGTGAGCTCTGAGCTGCCCGAACTCCTTCACGTTGCCGACCGCATCGTCGTCATGCGGCAGGGCAGGCTCTCCGGCGAACTGCCGCGCGGCTGTACACAGGAACAAATTATGAAACTGGCTGTTATGGAATCCGCCGCATGAAGTTCGACCGCGCTCTGCTGCAGCGCCTGCTCCCCTTCCTCAGTCTGATCGTTCTCTTCATCGGGCTCTCCATAGCCTCGCCCTACTTCCTCACCGCGAACAACCTGACCAGCGTCTTCCGCCAAACCGCAGTCTTCAACACCATGGCGCTGGGCATGACCATCGTCATCATCTCGGGCGGTATCGACCTTTCCGTCGGGTCCATCCTGGGCCTCGCCGGCCTCATCGGCACGCTCGCCCTCGAACGCGGTTATCCCATCGTGGTCGGCGTCTTCATCGGCATCGCGGTCGGCATGCTCTGCGGCTTTCTCAACGGCCTGCTGATCACCCGGCTGCGCATCCCGCCGTTCGTCGTCACCCTGGGCACGCTGGGCATCTATCGCGGGCTCGCGCTCATCTTTTCAAACGGCCTGCCCGTGCATAAAATCCCCGCCGGATTTTCGTTCCTCGGCGAAGGCAGTCTGCTGGGCATTCCGTTCGTCGCCTGGATGCTCGTCATCTGCGCGGTCTTCGTCCACATCGTGCTGGAACACACCCGGCTCGGTCGCTATGCCTTTGCCATCGGCAGCAACAAGATCGCGTCGGTCTACGCAGGCATTCCGGTGGACTTCCACATGACCGCCGTCTACGCCATTGGCGGCGCGCTCACGGGCCTAGCAGGCATGATCGAGGCCTCACGCCTGATGACCGGGCAACCGACCGCAGGGCAGGGCTACGAACTCCAGGCCATTGCTGCCGTCGTGATCGGCGGAGGCAGTCTGAATGGCGGCGAAGGCAGCGTCGTCGGAACTCTCATCGGAGCCTTCATCATGGGCCTGCTTTCGAACGGCGCCGATCTGTTGAATATTTCCAATTACTGGCAACAGGTGATTATCGGTGCCGTCATCATTCTGGCCGTGACACTCGACGAGGTGCGCAAACGGCGCACCGTATAACTTTCCCTGTAAGCTGAGAAGCGAGATGACACGTCGTACCCTTCTGCAATCCGCCGCCACCCTGGCCGCTGCCACCGCCCTGCCCGCGCAGCCCGCGCCCTCGAAACTGAAAATCTGCGTCTTCTCGAAACACCTGCAATTCCTCGAAGGTGAAGCGCTCGCGAAAGCGACCAAAGAAATGGGCTTCGATGGCATCGATCTCGCCGTCCGCGCCAAGGGCCACATCGAACCCGCGCGTGTGCGGCAGGACCTGCCGGCTCTGGTCTCCATCATCCGTAAGCACGGGCTCGAAGTGCCCATGCTCACAACGGACATCAGCGACGCGGACACTCCCTGGGCCGACGATGTTCTCGCCACCATGACTGAACTCGGCATTCATCACTACCGCTGGGGCGGCTATAAGTGGACGAAGGACAAGCCACTCGCAAATCAGATTGAAGACTTCAAACCCCGCGTCGCCAAACTGGCCGCATTGAACGGCAGGTATCAGGCCTCCGCCATGTATCACACGCACTCCGGAATCGACCTTGTCGGCGCGTCCATCTGGGACCTGCATGAGATCCTCCGGGGCTTCGATCCGAAGCTGGTCGGCGTGAATTACGATATCGGTCACGCCACCGTGGAAGGCGGCTTCGGCGGCTGGATGGAAAGCCTGCGCATCACCGGCGACTACCTGCGCGGTGTTGCCGTGAAAGACTTCCTCTGGGAGAAGAATCCGAAGGGTCAGTGGCAGGCAGAGTGGAAGCCCATCGGCGAGGGCATGGTGAAGTTCGCGCGCTTCTTCGACATGATTCGCGAAGCTCATTTCAACGGGCCCTTCCAGGTGCATTTCGAATACCCGCTCGGCGGTGCCGATAAAGGCAACCGCACCGGCCTCACCATGAGCCAGGCCGACATCATGAACGCCATGAAACGCGATCTGACTGCGTTGCGCGGCATGATGTCCACGGCCAAACTGATTTAGCCAGGCTGACACAGCGCAATAGGAAAGGGCTCCGTTTCCGGAGCCCCTGTATGCTTCGTCGAAATGATTCTCCCGAATCAAAATGTCACGGTTTCGAAAAACCGGAGTGTGATTCATATATAGAGTTACTCCGTACGAATGTCAAGAAAAAAAATCCATCCATCCGCTGCGGCCTGCCACTCGTACCAACAGGTGTGAGCCTGCGCATTGCAGAACGCCCTTCGCGGCCTCCGGACAGATGGCTCCAGGCAGAGAGCTATCCTCAAGTCTGTGCCGTCCGCATGATCCTTCCAGGCCTCATACTTGCGCTTGAACTGAGCGACCAGAACGATGAAGAACTGGCCCGACGCCTGCAGCGCAAAGAGCCGCAGGCCATGGCTGATCTCTATGATCGCTTCGGCAGGCTGGCGTATTCCGTTATCTTTGCCGTGGTCCGCGATTCCTCGCTCACCGAAGACCTGGTTCAGGAGACTTTCCTGCGCGTCTGGAATCGCGCCCACGCCTTCGAAGCAGGCCGCGGCGCGCTGGGCCCATGGCTGCTCACCATCGCGCGCAATCGCGCAATCGATCACATCCGGTCCGCCGGTTCGCGCATGCAGCGCAACTCGTATGAGTTCGATGTCCGGGAGCACCCTTCGCTCTTCGTCGATATGGAGCGCGGCATCCTCAACCGCGACAACGCCCGCGTCATCAGGAAGGCCATGGCAAAGCTGAATGAGAATCAGCAGAAGGTCATCGAACTCGCCTATTACGAGGGCCTTTCGCAGACCGAAATGGCCGAGCGCATGAGCCAGCCTCTCGGCACAGTGAAGACGTGGGTTCGCAGCGCGCTGAAGGCGCTCCGCGACGAGCTCGGGCAGGAGGCTTCCGCATGACCTGCGAGGAGCTCCGCAACGACTACGGCGCCTGGGCACTCGGCACTGCCGACGAGCCGGAACGTTCTGAAATTTCCCTGCATCTTGATGGTGATTGCGACGCCTGCAGGAGGGGCGTACGCAGCGCCATGCTGACCGTCGCGAATCTCGCGGCCCTGGCCCAACCGGTCGATCCACCGAAGAGTCTTCGCAGGCGAATCATCGCCATGGTGAGTCCGGAGCCCGCACGCAAATGGTTCGCGGTGGCATTCCCCTGGGCGGTGGCCGCCACACTCGGAATCGCGCTGCTTGTCGTGTCTGTGCGGAAGCCAAACGCGAGCCGGCCACAATTCGAAGAAGCTCTTTCCATCCTGAACGACCCCGTCACCAGAGACGCCTCCTTCGGCGATCCCGCCGCCCGCGGCCGCTTCTACGTCAGCCCCACGAAAGGCGTGCTCTTCATCGCCGCGCACCTGCCAAAGCTTGACGCCGGCCGCACTTTCGAAATGTGGATTATCCCCGCATCCGGCAACCCCATCCCGGCAGGCACGTTCAGCGCCCTCGCAGATTCCACCGCCATCCACCTGCGCCCCGGCCCCGCGGCCAACGCCGCAGCCATGGCGATTTCCGTGGAGCCCTCAGGCGGTTCGGCTCAACCAACCACCACACCCATCATCGTGACAAAACTCCAGGCCTTATCCTGAGGGTGTGGAACAACTCGATCTCAGAGAAAAAGGCGGCGTGCGCGCCGGCGAACAACAGACCTCAGACCGCCGGCTGTTCATGCAGCTCCTGGCATTTGGTAATGCGCCTGACACTGCCAAACTAACCGCCGCGCTCGATGCTTCGTCGCTTGAAGCCGTGCTCTATGAAGATGCCAACGACCCCCGCGGCGTGGCCCTCGTGACGTGGAGCGACAACCCCGATCACTTCGTCACCACCGTCCGCCCTTTCCTGAACCAGGGCCCTTTCGCGGACCTCACGCTGAAACCTGAATACACCATGATGGGTCGGACTTATGCACTCGGCCACGAGCCCAATCTCCAGGAATGGCTAATCGACCGCTCCCGCAAATCCGTCACCGATCCTGATTGGCGCTGGGCGGTCTGGTATCCGCTCCGTCGTAAGGGTGAGTTCAATGCCCTGCCGCCCGAAGAGCAGTCTGTCATCCTTCGCGAACACGGCAAAATCGGCCACAGTTTTGGAGAAGCCGGGTTTGCCAAAGACGTCCGCCTCGCCAGCTTCGGCATCGACCAGCACGATAACGACTTCGTCATCGGCCTCATCGGTAAAGAACTATTCCCTCTCTCCGCCTGCGTCCAGGCCATGCGCAGGACGAAACAGACGTCGTTCTTCATGCAGGAGATGGGACCGTTCTTCATCGGTCGCGCTATCTGGCAGCGCATGACCGTGTAAGCTCTGCCCCAAACCTCCCGCTTGACATACGAAAACCATCGTAGTAATGTTTTCGTAGATGCTTGCCCTGCCCACGGATTCCGAACTCGAACTCCTCTCCATCCTCTGGACTCGCGGACCCTCTACCGTCCGCGAAGTCCACGACGAAGTTTCCCAACGTAAACCAACGCAGTACACAACCGTCCTCAAGACCCTGCAAATAATGGCCACCAAGCAACTCGTCAAACGTGACGAGGAGCAGCGGGCGCATGTCTACGCAGCCACCAAACCGCGCGAATGGACGCAAAAGCAGCTCGCCGGAGACCTGCTGCAACGGGCGTTCGGGGGCTCCGCCCGCAGTCTGATGGTGGGCGCTCTCTCCGCACGCAAAACCTCGCGGGCCGAACTGGCGGAGATCCGCAAACTGATCGACGAATACGAAAGGAACTCCAAATGAACTCTCCCCTCGTCACTGCCCTCGGCGCGACGCTCTTCCACTTCCTCTGGGAAGGAGCCTTGATCGCCCTCCTGCTCGCCGCATTCCGCGCCGAACCGAAACTGCGCTACCGTCTGGCCTGCACCGCAATGCTGGCCATGCCCGTGGTGTTCTTCATCACGCTGTTCGTCGTGATGCCGGAATCGTACCCGCGCCTCCCGGTGACGGGCAGCCTGCCTCTCGTCGGCGCTCCCTCTGCCGTCCCCACGCCACACGCCCCCTCGTTCCTCGAACAGCTCCGGGAATCCATGCGCTGGTTCGTTCCCGTCTGGGTGCTCGGAATAGCCGTGCTCTTCATCCGCGCCCTGTTCGGCTGGATCGCCACACAGCGCCTGCGCCGTGCCGCATCCGCGCCGAACGTCTGGCAGACCCGGCTCAACGAACTCGCGGCGAAAGTCGGTATCACGCAAGCCGTTAGCCTGCTGGAATCCGCGCTGATTGATGTCCCCATGATGACCGGCTTCCTCCGCCCTGTCATTCTGATACCCGCAGGACTTCTCACCGGCCTGCCCACAGAACAGATCGAATACCTGCTGCTCCACGAACTCGCCCACATCCGGCGCTTCGATTACGCCATGAACCTTCTGCAAACCGCCATCGAAGCGTTGCTTTTCTACCACCCCGCCGTCTGGTGGGTTTCAACCACCCTGCGTCAGGAGCGCGAATACTGCTGCGATGAGATCGTTCTCGGCAACGGAGCCAACCGCGGGCTCTACGCGATGACTCTGCATGCACTGGAAGCAACCCGCCCGGGCCTCCCGATGGCCGCAACCGGAGGGAGCCTCAAATCACGCATTCGGCGCATTCTGAACAGTCCCGCAAAGCCCGCCGCATCCGCCGCTCCGCTACTCGGGCTCTTCTGCATCGCCGCAGCTTTCCTGGTTGCTCAGACGCCAACGCAGGACTACTCCAGGTGGCTGCGCGATGAAGTGCCATACATCATCCAAAACGACGAACGGACAACGTTTCAGGCGCTGCAAACCAACGAAGAGCGCAACCGCTTCATCGAACAGTTCTGGCTCCGCCGCAAAGCCTCCGCCAAAGCCGAACACTACCGCCGCCTCGCCTATGCCGCGTCACACTTCGGAGCGAAGACTGATCGCGCACGCATCTACATCACCTACGGACCGCCCGATGAGATCGACGCGCACCCCGCCACCCAACTTTGGCTATATCGCTACATCACCGGCATCGGTGAGAACGTCAAAATGGAATTCACTGACAAAGACGGCGACGGCACTTTCCCCATGACTACAGATCCGAATGGGCGCCCGACGCCATACGACAAGTGGCTGGCCGACGACGTCGGCTATATCATCCGGCCCGAAGAGCGACAGGCCTTCAACGCGCTCACCACCGACGAAGAGCACAATCACTTCATCGAACAGTTCTGGCGGGCGCGTGGCACCGGCGTGAAAGAAGAACACTATCGACGTCTCTCCTTTGCGCTCGCGAACTTCGGGGTCAAAACGCCGCGCGGCGGCATCTACATCCGCTACGGCGCTCCCGATGAAGTCCTCTCTTCCGATGCCTGGTTTTATCGTCACCTGGACGCCATCGGTGACAACCTGACGGTCGACTTCACGTCCGGAGGAGTGTCATTCGAAATCCGCGCGCCCCGCCTCGTCACCGACTACGATCATTGGCTTAACCGGGAAGTCATCGACATCGTCCGGCCCGAACAAAGAATCGTCTTCACTTCACTCCGAACCGACTTGGAGCGGAACCAGTTCATCGATCAGTTTTGGCGCGTGCGCGGCGGCGGGAAAGCGAAAGAAGAGCACTACCGCCGTCTCTCCTACGCCCAACAGAACTTCCGTGAACAGGAAATAGAAGGCGAGAAAACAGATCGCGGTCGGACGTACATCATTTACGGACCGCCCGACGAGATCGATGCACGTTACGCGGATGCGTCAGCCATGGTGAGCTGGCGCTACCGCAGTCTCAACCAGACCATTAAGTTCCGCGACGAGGGTCGCATGGGCCGATACCTCAGCGTCTCAATAACTAAAAACTGAGCGCTGATTTCTGCCGCCCGGTTTCATCAAAGTTCTCCGGCTGCAGCCAGCGCTCAAACCCGGCCTTGCGTGAAGGCCATTCCGAATCGAGCATCGAGAACCACGCCGTATCGCGATTCACGCCCTTGATGATCATATGCTGCCGGAACAAGCCTTCATACTGAAACCCGAGCCGCTGCGCCGCGCGGCGTGACGGCTGGTTCAGCGAATTGCACTTCCACTCGTATCGCCGATAACCCAGTTCCTCAAACACATACCGCGCCATCAGATACATCGCTTCCGTCGCGCCGCGCGTGCGTTGCAGCAGGGGGCTGTACATGATCCCGCCCACTTCAATCACACGGTTCTTCTGGTCGATGCGCATGAGAGACGCGATGCCCACGGCAAGCCCGGTCCCGCGATCCAGAATGGCAGAGAACAGCGGGTCCGACGCCGGGGTCTTCCCTTGCAGAGTCTTCGCATGCAGAGCCGCATCAAAATCAGCTCGCTCCGCGAACGGCCCATCCGGCATCCACGTCCAAAGATCAGCTTTATCCACACCGCCCACACAAGCCCAAAGTGCATCGCCATGAACAGCTGGGGAGAGCGGTTCCAGCCTCACATAGTGCCCCTGCGCGCTCACATGCTGTGGTGTCACTTCTTCACCGGGGCAACCAGGACGGGCTTCACCTTGCCCTTTTCCTGAATGTTGTCGCCGGGGTTGATCACCAGTTGCTGGCCCGCCTTCAGCCCCGAAAGCACTTCGATCCGGTCGCCATAATCCCGGCCCAATGCGATCACCTGGAAATGCACCGTGGAATCCGGCATCACCACCGCCACCTGCGGGCCGTTGGCGCGAATGATCAGCGCATCACCGCGAATCAGCATCGGTGGTTCACTGCGCGGCGTGGAGAAGTTCACCTGCGCATACATGCCGGGCATCAGCGTGTTGTTCGCATTGGGTACCTGCACTTCCACCAGCAAAGTCCTGTTGGAAGGATCCAGCGAATTCGCGGTGCGCGTGACTTTACCCAGAAACTCCTTCGACGCCATGTCACTCACCGTGACCTTAGCCGCCTGCCCCACTTTAATCCCCGATGCATCCGACTGCGGCACGTTCACATAGATGCGCAGGCGGTCCGTCTGCGCGATGCGATAAAGCAGCGTGGACC
>JBBQDH010000001.1:0-87736 GCA_038319515.1 Bryobacterales bacterium | reverse complement strand
CCAAAAAATAATCAGGGCAACAAGGTCATGGTGGATGACAATTCCGTGAAACTCCAGTATGATACGTTCCTGGACCAGCACTGCAACCAGTAGCGGCACGAAGAAAATCCGGGCAATCGTGAGACTGTTCGGGAGATTCATTGATATCGCCCGCCTGTGGAAATCGACCGGAAATCCAGTTTGAATTCATCCCCTTCCGAAAAGGGCTTGCATTCGTGTGCCTGACGTGTTAAGTCATTTCGTCTTGCCACTTTACGGGAAGTGCTGCGTTTCAGTTCAAGACGGAAAAAACGTTGGCGGGACAAGGGTTTGCGAGCCGTCCTGATCAGTTGTGCACAGAATTTTCCACAGGCACGGTGGAATTCTTCAGCAGGTACCTGTTGAGTCTTCGGCGCAGGGATTGGGGCGCTTCGACCACGATCTCGCATACGTTCCCATGATAAGCCTCGGACCGCACTTTGCCATATTCATGTAACAAAGCGAGCGAAGCGCCGTCGCGCAAAGGGATGCGAAATTGCACAATCTCCACGGCGTCAAAGGGGAGAACGGCATCGATTTGATCGAATAAACGGGCAAGGCCTTCGCCGGTCAGGCCGCTCACCAGGACGGCTGGAGCGGAAAGAGCCTGACGGGCTTCGCTGAGAAGACGATTGCCCAGAATCTGTGCGTCGCTGGCCGGGCCATGGACGCTGCGCTCGCCGGGGTCGAGACGGTCGCATTTATTGAGGACAAGAATTTGCGGAGTGGACGAAGCGCCAATCTCGCCCAGGACCCGAAAGACTTCGGCGACGTGGGTGGCGGCGTTTTCGGCTGAAACGTCGACAATGTGCAGGATCAGCGCGGCCTCAGCAACTTCTTCAAGGGTGGCGCGGAAAGCTTCGATGAGGGTAGTGGGCAGGTTTCGGACGAAGCCGACCGTGTCACTGAGCAGGATGCGGCGGCGCGAGGGCAGCGTAAGGGCGCGGACTGTGGGGTCGAGCGTGGCGAACATTTTCGCGTCAGCCAGAACGCCGGCGGAGGTCAGGCGATTGAAGAGCGTGGACTTACCCGCGTTGGTGTAGCCGGCGAGCGAGACAGTCGGCACAGGGACGGCGTCGCGCTTCTCACGATGGAGTGCCCGGCCGGTACGGACCTTTTCGAGATCGTTTTCGAGTTTCTTAATGCGGGTGGCGATGCGGCGGCGGTCGGTTTCGAGTTTCGTTTCACCAGGGCCGCGGGTGCCAATGCCGCCGCCCAACCGGGAGAGCGAAACGCTTTTCCCGACCAAACGTGGCAGCATGTATTTGAGCTGGGCGAGTTCCACCTGAAGGCGGCCTTCGGCTGTACGGGCGCGGCGGGCAAAGATGTCGAGAATCAGCTGGGTACGGTCAATTACTTTGATACCGATGGCAGCTTCCAGATTACGGTTCTGGGTGGGGTTCAGTTCGTTATCGACGATCACAACGTCGGCCTGGGTGGCTTCGGCCAGTTCTTTGAGCTCTTGTACTTTGCCAGAACCCAACAGGGTGGCCGCGTCCGAGTTCGGGCGCACCTGGAAAGTTTCAGCAACGATTTCCACACCGGCGCTGGCTGCCAGTTCAGAGAGTTCGCGAAAGGATTCGATGGCTGCGGCTGTGGGACTACCCCGTCGGCGTTCAAAGCCGGCAAGGATCGCTTTCTCAGCGGATTGTTCCAGCGAGATCGTGGTGGTTATCCCTCAGAGCCCGAACCGGAACCGGGGGGCACTGGCAGAGGCGGCGGTGGCGGGTTGTTCGCCGGCGCGTGGTGTATGGGCCGGGAAGTAACCACTGTCGAGATCGCGTGTTTAAAAATCAGCTGTTCCTGATTGTTGGTTTCGAGCACAAGCGAGTATTTGTCGAAGCTCTTGATGCGTCCTGAGAGCTTCACGCCGCTCAACAGATAGATGGTGACGACACCCTTTTCTTTTCGCGCATTGTTTAAAAAGCTGTCCTGAATATTTTGCGCTGGTTTGTCCATGTGAGATTCCAAACCCTGTGAGAGTGTGAGATTACAACAGGGCTCCCCGCATTGTAACGCAGCGTTGATGGTACTGCCGGGACTTTGTAGCGACTCTGTAGCGGGGCGCAAGGTAAATTGGTGTACTGATGGCCACATATGCACGATTTGAACATGAAGGCAAGGCGAGCTACGGGAAGGTCCGCGATGGTGTGATCGAAGAGCTGAAGGGCGGGCTGTTTGATGCGCCGGAGCCGACAGGCCGCACGTTTGCAGTGAGCGACGTGAAGTTGCTTTGCCCCTGCGAACCATCGAAGATTCTGGCCGTGGGGCTGAACTACAAGAGCCACCTGGGCGCACGCCCGGCTCCCGCGAATCCGGAGATTTTTTACAAACCGGTGACGTGCCTGCAGGATCCCGAGGGGTCAATCCGTATTCCGGTGGAAGCGGAAGACACCCACTTCGAAGGTGAACTGGTGGTGGTGATCGGGAAGACTTTGCAGAATGCCGGCCGGGAAGAGGCGGCAGCCGCGGTATTTGGTTGCACATGCGGAAACGATGTGAGCGACCGGAACTGGCAGCGCGGGCCGGGGGCGGATCGGCAGTGGTGGCGGGCGAAGGGCTGTGACACGTTTGGGCCGCTGGGTCCGTGGATTGTGACGGATGTGAACTATAACGACCTGGCGCTGCAGACCCGGGTAAATGGCGTTGTGCTGCAGGAACAGCGAACCAGCGACCTGCTGTTCGACGTACCTGACACCATCAGCTTCATCAGCCGCTTCGTGACGCTGCATGCAGGTGACGTGATCTTCACCGGAACACCGGGCAATACGAAGAAGATGCTGCCGGGCGATGTGGTGGAAGTGGAACTGGAAGGCATCGGCGTACTTCGCAATACGGTAAAATAAGGGTTTATGGCAGAAATCACGCGTCGCAAATCGGTGGCGGTCAGCATCGGCGGAATCAAAGTGGGCGGGTCAAACCCGATTGTGGTTCAGTCCATGACCAATACCGATACGGCGGATGTGACCGGCACCGTGAATCAGGTGATGGCGCTGGCGAAGGCCGGCTCAGAACTGGTGCGGTTGACGGTGAACACGGAAGCGGCGGCGGAAGCGGTGCCGAAGATTGTCGACACGCTGAACATGTACGGCGTCAGGGTGCCGATCATCGGCGATTTCCACTACAACGGGCACCTGCTGCTCAAGAAGTATCCGAAGTGCGCGCGGGCGCTGGCAAAGTATCGGATCAACCCGGGCAACGTGAATATCGGCAAGAAACACGACGATAATTTCCGCACCATGATTGAGGCGGCGATTGAGTACGGCAAGCCCGTGCGCATTGGCGTCAACTGGGGGTCTCTGGATGGCGCGCTGCTGACGCGCATGATGGACGAGAACAACAAGCTGGCGGAGCCGAAGGACGCGCGCACGGTGACGCTGGATGCCATCGTCGCAAGCGCCCTGCTTTCGGCGGAAGCGGCGGAGCGGCACGGGTTGCCGAAGGACCGGATCATCCTGAGCGCCAAGGTGAGCGGGGTGCAGGACCTGATCGACGCCTACCGTTCCCTGGCGGCGAAATGCGATTACGCGCTGCATCTGGGCCTGACCGAGGCGGGACTGGGGGCGAAGGGCATCGTCGCCACGACGGCCGCGCTGAGCGTGCTGCTGCAGGAAGGAATTGGCGACACCATCCGGGCTTCGCTGACGCCGCTGCCCAATGGCGACCGGAGTGAAGAAGTGATTGTGAGCCAGCAGATTCTGCAGTCGCTGGGGATTCGCAGCTTTACCCCGCAGGTGACTGCGTGCCCGGGTTGCGGGCGCACCACCAGCACGTTCTTCCAGGACATGGCGGACCAAATTCAGAACTATCTGCGGGAGCAGATGGCGATCTGGAAGGGCCAGTTCATTGGTGTGGAAGAAATGAAAGTCGCCGTGATGGGCTGCATTGTGAACGGCCCCGGCGAATCGAAGCACGCGAACCTGGGGATTTCATTGCCTGGTACCTTTGAAGAGCCGGTTGCCCCTGTTTACATTGATGGCAAACTGGCCATGACGCTGCGTGGCGACGCGATTGTGGCTGAATTTATTTCGATTCTCGATAAATATGTGGCATCGCACTACATGGCAGTTGACCGTGAAGCGGCAGTGACCGAAGAACCAGTGGCGGTCTAGATGGCGGAATACTTCACGCTGACTGAAGCGCGGGCCTTGCTGCCCTCCGTAGGGCGGACGATTCGCGAAGCAGTGCAGGCGAAGGGTCGTTACGACTCGGCTGAAGAGTACCTGCACAATCTGGGCCAGCGGATACTGATGCAGGGCGGGATGGCTGTTGATACAGTCATCGCCGAGGCATGGAAAGCGCAGAGGGAATCAAGCGCGCAGACATTGAGGTCAGCGTTGGGGAAGATCGACGAGTTGGGTGTCCTGGTCAAGGATCTGGATACCGGACTGGTCGACTTCCCAACGCTCTATCACGGCGAAGAAGTCTATCTGTGCTGGCGCATGGACGAGACGGATATTGAGTTCTGGCACGGCGTGCATGAGGGCTTCGCGGGGCGCCGGCTGATCGACGCCGAGTTCGAGGCCAATCACCGAAGCCAGAAAGCTTAGAGCATCTCCGGATATTATGCAGGGCGGTTTTGCTGTCGGGTCCGCGGAAAAGAACGACAGAGGTCGAAAGCCCGGAGAGGCCGGCGACTAAGTCGCCCGCGCCACCGCAGCTTCGGCGGACTACAGCAGGTGGAACATCACGTCCACCAGGGCGGTGACGGCGACTGCTTTTCCGTCCTTCATGCCTGCCTTGAAAAACCACTGATTGACCGCTTCCACGGCCTTCTCATCAAGGCCCATCCCGACACTTCGCACGATGCGGATATTGCGCGGATGACCAGCAGCATCGATCACCACATTGAGGGTCACGGTGCCGGAGAATTTTGCCTTGCGGGCGTCTTCGCTGAACTCAGGGTCAACTTTGCGGAGCAGGACAGGAGCTGAAACGCCGCCGACGCCAGGCCGATAAACAGGGCCGGTCCCGTTGTCGCCAGGGCCTGCGCCCGGGCCACTTCTGTCGCCGACGCCCGTGCCCTTGTTGTTCCCGATACCCAGCGGCCCGCCTTTGCCGGCGCTGTTGTTGACGAAGCGGCTGAGAGGATCGCCGAGATTGGGAAAGGGGCGGTCCAGGAGTGCTGTTTCCGGGGGCGCTTCAATGGTCATTTCCATAGCGAGTTTGGGGTGCTGGTTGAGAATTTCAAGCGCCGGGGGAACGAACTGGCGGGGAGCGATTTTCGGCAGATGGCCTGCCGTGGCCGGGGTGTCCTGATGAGCGCCACCGGCGCCACCCGGAGCGCGAAGAGCGGGCTGCGGTTTTGACAGATACGGCGCGAAAAGCGGGGTGAGGGCAACGGTGGAGAGTTTCGGTGCAGGCGCGGTCATCTGATTCGAAGTCAGAAGTAAGAGCGCGACAACACCGGTATGAACAGTGACGGACAGCATGGTGGATTGAGGACGCGAACTTGTCATGTGCGGCGTGCAGCGCACGTCCCGAGCCATGCAGTTAAGTGCTGCAAATCAAGCAGGGCGGCCCAGGCGCGAAAGGGTGGCGCGGTCACACATGTCAGTCCGCAATCACAGTGTGAAATGCGAAAATGCAGTGTGCCAACATTTCCCACTACTTTGCCTGGACTGGCCCAATCAGTAAAGGCCGTGCCGCATTCGCGGATTCGCGAACTGGCAGAAGTTGCGTTTCGGATGGACGGTGTTTTGAAGCTCTATTTCGGCGAGTCGAATCAGCCGACCCCGGAATACATCAAGAACGCAGCCGTGAAAGCTTTGCAGGATGGCTACACGTATTACACGGAGAATGCCGGTCTGCTGTCGCTGCGGGAAACGCTGGCCGCGTACTACCAGCGGATGCAGGGCGTGACGCTCGACCCGAAGCGGGAGATTGTGATCACCGCATCCGGCGTGCAGGGTCTGAATGTGGCGATCCGCTGCGTGCTGGACCCCGGCGATGAAGCGATCGTGCTGACGCCCGCCTGGCCCAACGGTGCGTCGATCGTGGCGATGGCGAATGCAAAGGCCGTCGAGATTGCGCAGCCGTTGCGGGGTGATCGGTATGAGATTGACTGGGATGCGCTGGAAGCTGCGGTAACGCCGCGGACGAGGCTGCTGCTCTACACGTCTCCATCGAATCCGCTGGGGTGGGTGGCGACGGATGAGGATCAGGACCGGCTGCTGGAGTTCTGCCGCAGACATGGCCTGTGGATGCTGGCGGACGAAGTGTACGACCGGCTCTGGTATGAGACGGAAGAGTTGGGAACACCGGTGCCGTCGATTCTGCGAAAGGCGACGCGGGACGATGCGGTGATGGTGGTGCATTCGTTCAGCAAGAGCTATTGCATGACGGGATGGCGGCTGGGCTGGGTGATCGCGCGCGCTGATCTGGCGGCGAAGGCCACGCAGCTGAATGAATTCATCATTTCTCATGCGCCCAGTTTCACGCAGCGGGCGGGCGAGACGGCGCTCAACGACGGCGAAGGCGAGGTTCGCTCGATGCTGGCGCGTCTCAAGGGAAACCGGGATTTCTGCATGGATGCGCTCAGCAGAATGCCGGGGGTAACAGTTCCCCGCCCCGACGGCGCGTTCTATTTATTTCCCCGCATTGCGGGACTTAAGGACTCGTTCGAATTCTGCCGTCAGCTGCTGCTTGAAACCAAAGTGGGGCTGGCTCCGGGTGTGGCATTTGGAGCAGGCGGCGAAGGGTCAATTCGCATCTGTTACGCTGCCGATCAGACTATATTGGAGCCTGCGATGGAGCGGCTAAAAGCATTTCTTGACAAGGGTGTTTGAAGGGACATACGCTCTGACATAGCAGTTCCTGAGGAGGATAAATATGGCAGGTGGATTCAAAGAGTTTTTGCTGCGCGGCAACGTGGTGGACCTTGCGGTCGGCGTGGTGATCGGCGCGGCTTTTGGCGGGGTAGTTGCATCCTTCACGAAAGATTTGCTGACGCCGCTGATTGGGGCGTTTGTCGGAAAGCCGGATTTCTCAGCGATTGTTTTTGAACTGAACGGAAGCAAGCTGATGGTTGGCAACTTTCTGAATGCGCTGATTGCGTTCCTGATCGTTTCCTTCGCCGTGTACTACGCAGTGGTGCTGCCTGTGAGTGCGCTGATGGCGCGGGCTGCGAAAACGCCGCCGCCCGCCGACCCGACCACGAAGGCATGCAAGGAGTGCCTGAGCGAGATCCCGCTCGCCGCGAAGCGCTGCTCGCACTGCGCGATTGCAGTCATGGCGTAAGTCTTTTTCGTTCAGCTTCTTTCGTTTCCTGTTCTTGCTTTTCCTGAAGAGTGCGCCGCAGCAGCGGGAGAACCGCGAGATCCTTCGGCGCACCCACTTCTTCTTTGACAAGAATCTGAGTTTCCAGACCGAGGATGTGGATGGTGAGGCCGGGTTCCAGTTCCACCTGAACGCTCCCCGGCATCAAATCGGCGTAAGACCGCGATCTTCCGATTGTCCCCAGAACATCCAGAGGCCCGAACTTTGTCATCAGCAGTTGGTGGTCGGCAGAAACAACATGACGAACAGCGGGACCCAGCCTGCGTTCAGGCTGGAACCGATAGATTGCGCAAAGGTCGTGTAATGCTCACTGGAGGCAGTCGATATTTGCCGGTTCCCTGGAGTGAACGATGTCAATATCAAAAGTATTCAGGGGCGCGCCCGACAAAACAGCACTCACGCCGCCCACCACAATGAAGTCCACTTTGTGGAGGCACAGACAACGCAGGATTTCGAAGAAATCAGGCGCGGGCGACACGGGCACGCAACTCCAGGACAGAACGGACGTGACTCTGGAGAACCTGCAGACGTTCAGCCGGGGTCATGTTCAGCATCCAGTGAATCAGCGTGACGTCAACGCCGTCGTCTCCGTAGTGGGGGCTGGCTTCCATCCGAACACCAGTCTACCAGCTATCCGATAAACCGTCCTGCGGGAATCCAGCCCAAAGAAACGCCTGTCATGGCGACGCCAATGACGAAAATCACCGCCGCTGAAACGATGGGCATGTAGCGGAAGAAAGCACTGCCCTGTGCCGCACCTTCCGGCAGCAGGTTCTTCGCGTAGAGAACCACGAGGCCGGTTGCCATTAAGACGATCGCCAGCCCCAGACTGAAAGAAAGCAGCAGCACCATGCCCAGGCCGACGCGCCCGATCGAGATCGCGCTGAGGAGAAGGATGAGGGCAGAGGGGCACGGGACCAGTCCACCGCTGGCACCCAGCGCGATCAGGCTCCCGATTGAAATATCGCCTGCCGGGATGTGGGAATGGGTGTGACCGTCGTGAGTGTGGCTGTGGGCTCCGTGTGAATGACCGCGTTCATGGTCATCGTCATGTTCATGATCGGGCTGGGGGGAATGATCGGGATTCAACCCATTTAAACGACGCCACAACATGGCTCCGCCGATCCAGACTATGGTGAGGCCTGAGATCACACCAAGCACCTTTGAAATGCGGTCAGCCATGATGTAGCGCGAGAGAAACATGGTCGCGATTCCGAGTGCGAAAACGCTGATGGTGTGAGTAAAAGTCACCATGCTTCCCAGAATCAGAGCGTGCTACGCAGTGCCACGTTCGCCCACCAGATAAGCAGCCACCATGGTCTTCCCATGGCCTGGTTCCAGTGCGTGCAGAGCACCGCCCACAAAAGCAAGGCCCAGCAGAGTGAGCATCAGCGGCCAGGAGATTTCTTTCAACCGAAGAATGCGTGAAATCTCGTCGCCGCGCTTCACGGTCCCGGCGGACCGGGCTTCGGGCGGACGAACATCGCGTGCGATTTCCTGCCGCGGCGCGGGCGCGGCAGCGACAACCGGAGCGGGCGCGGCTACGACAACCGGCGCGGCCTCAATCACGGTTTTGTGCACTTCAGTCACCGGACCGGCGACCGGTTGCCACTCCAGCCACGCCTTCGAATCCTGCGGCGGCGCTTTTGTAGGGTCCTGCGGATAGGCGGTAAGCGCCTGGCTCAGATCGTTGTCGCCCTTTGAAGCCTTCGAGACATCGGCGCCGGAAGCCGGGCGGATCACGATTTCCCGCCATCCGGCACGGGTTGGGTAGTTGCCATCCTCATATTCCACGCGGCCACCAGCGGCCGGCACGAACAACGTGGTGCTGATGTGGAAGACAGGCAGGTTCCCTGCGCCATCAAGCACGGACAACTCGGTGTGCTCCAGGCGCGGGGTGAGTTTTTTCCCGGATTCGGTGAAAGTGAGTGACGTAATCCAGCGCTTTGCCTGCTCTGTGGCTTTCGCCTGCAGCAGTTCTCTCGGCGCGTCTTTTGCGACGCCCCAGCTTTGGGTCAATTCGAACGTCGGGATCTCAGCCAGATCCAGAACGTAGGTGGCAGTGATACCTTTCGCGCCGGGTTCCAGCCGGGTGTAATGATTGACGCTCAGGTTGCCCATGGGATGAGCCAAAGCTGCGACGGAAAAGGCAAGGCCGGCAAGGCCGGTTGCCGCGAGTCGCGAGTTCCTCAGCAGAAGTCTCATGTCATTCCAGCTTACGAATTCGGCGGGCGTTCGGATGGCCGGCATTCAGTTTATCCTCCCCTGCGTATGTTACGGTAATGGTTCCGGACTCTCTGCGAACGCTATGAATTTCGACTCCAATATCGCGCGACTTATCGACCACACTATCCTGAGGCCGGACGCCACCCGGGCTGACGTGCGGCAGACTTGTGCGGAAGCCTTGCGGTTTGAGTTCGCAAGCGTGTGCGTGAACTCGTTTTGGGTCCCGCTCGTAGCCGCGGAACTAAAAGGTTCCCCGGTGCTTGTTTGCACGGTGGCAGGTTTTCCGCTGGGTGCGGGCAGCACTGCGGCAAAAGTAGCTGAGACGCTGGGAGCCCTGGCGGCTGGTGCGCAGGAAATTGACATGGTGATCAACGTCGGGGCGTTGCTGGGCGAGGAGCCTGACGTGGTGCAAGCCGATATTCGGGCTGTCGTGGTGGCCAGCCACGACCATGGCGCGATTGTCAAAGTGATTATCGAAACCTGTCTGCTTTCCGATGAGCAGAAGATTCTGGCCTGTGAAATTTCCGTGGATGCGGGTGCCGATTTCGTGAAGACCTCCACCGGCTTTGGCAAGCTGGGCGCAACGATGGAAGATATCGCGCTGATGCGAAAAACGGTGGGTCCGTCGATCGGCGTAAAAGCTTCGGGCGGAATTCGAACCCTGGAATCGCTGAAAGCCATGGTGGCAGCCGGAGCGTCCCGGGTGGGCTCCAGTTCCAGCGTGAAGATTGTTGAGGCAACCGCGACATAGCCATGCCGCCTCGCGTAAAACCGCCTGTACGGTTCCGCGAACGCAGTGATCTGCTCGATTTCCTGCTGGAGGTTTCCGCTGTAACGGCGGAAACGCTCGATCTGGACGAGTTGCTCTCGAGCGTTGCCGGCATCGTGCGCCGCGTCATCCCCTACGACCTGTTTGCCATCCTGCTGTTCAACGAAAAGCGCAAAGATCTCCGGATTCGGTACGCAGTCGGGCACCGGGAAGAGGTGGTTCGCAATCTTTCCATCCCGCTGGGCGAGGGGATTGTTGGCATGGCTGCCTCACTGCGGGAGCCCATCCTGGTGCCGGATGTGGGGCAGGATGCGCGCTACCTGCTCACCTCTGACATTGTGCGCAGCGAACTCAGCGTCCCCATGATTGCGCGCAATCGTCTGGTGGGCGTGATCGACGTGCAGTCGACCCGGCTGGAGGCCTTCAAAGACTACGACCGTGCGCTGCTGCGACTGATTGCCGGACGCGTGGCGGCGGCGATTGACAACGCGCAGCTTTACCGGCGGGCAGAGCGGCAGTATCGGACAATTCGGACGCTGTCGAAGATTTCACACGAGTTTTCTTCCATCCTCGACCTGGATGAGTTGCTCTCGAAGATCGCGGCGAGTGTGCGTGGCCTGATCAACTACGACGCTTTCAGCGTTCTGCTGGTGGATGAAGAGCGCACCAGTCTGCGACACCGCTTCAGTATCCGTTTCGACGAACGGGTGAAGATTGACAATATTCCGCTGGGCAAAGGTATCACGGGCGCGGCGGCCATGTCGCAGGCGATCATGCGCGTGCACGACACCGGTACTGACCCCCGCTATATTGCTTCGCACCCCGGAATCCGTTCGGAGATTGCCGTACCTCTGGTGGTGCAGCACCGCGTGGTGGGAGTGATGGATCTGGAGAGTGAACGGATTGGCTATTTCACCGAAGACCACGCACGCACGCTGAGTATGCTGGCGCCATCCGTGGCAATTGCCGTGGAAAATGCCCGCCTTTATGAGGAAATTGGCGAGCGCGAACGGAAAATGCAGCAGGATTTGCAGGCTGCATTCGAACTGCAAACCATACTATTGCCGCAGGAGGCTCCTGAGGTTGCGGGTCTTGACATTGCGATCGGGCTGCGGCCGGCACGGCAGATTTCGGGCGATTTGTATGACTTCTTCCCGCTGGCAGGTTCTGATGTAGCGATTGCATTTGGTGATTCGAGCGGAAAAGGGGCGGCGGCCGCGCTTTATGGAGCGATGGTCAGCGGGCTGCTCCGGACGATTGCGCCGCGCCGCCCGGAACCCTCCTCGCTGATGCGCGCACTGAATGAAGCCTTGGTGCAGCGAAAGGTGGAAGGCCGTTACGTGACGCTGCTGGTGGTGGTTTGGCACCCGGAGACGCGATCGTTCCGCATGGCAAATGCGGGGGGATCGCCGCCGATGATCTGCCGGGAGGGCGAAATTCCCGGCATCCAGGTGGCAGGCGTGCCCCTTGGATTACTGCCGGACCGCGAATACGAGGAAGTGACGTTTGCAGCGCAGCCGGGAGATCTGGTGGTGCTGTATTCCGACGGCGTTTCCGATCATCAGGATCCCCAGGGCGAGGAATACGGCAACGGCCGACTCGCCCAGGTACTGAGTCGGCTGTGCGAGCTGAGCCCGCATGAGTTGGTGAAGGAAATTTTCGCCGATCTGGACCGTTTCAACACAGAGCGGTTCGACGACCAGACGCTGATCGTGATGCGTGTGAAGGCATAAGGCAAAAGGTTGATGTTCCATTACGAAAACGACAAGCTGCGGTGTGAACAGACGGATCTGGAAGCGATTGCGAAGGAAGCGGGAACGCCCTGCTATGTGTATTCCTCCGGCGCGATGCTGGAGGCATACCGCGCTTATGATGCTGCGCTCACCGGCCTGCCGCATTTGATTTGTTATGCCGTGAAAGCGAATTCCACCCTTGCCGTGCTGTCGCTGCTGGCGAAGGAAGGCTGCGGGTTCGATATTGTCAGCGGCGGGGAACTGTTTCGGGTGCTGGAGGCTGGCGGAGATCCGGCGCGGGTCGTTTTTTCAGGGGTCGGAAAGACGGCAGGGGAGATTGAGTTCGCGCTGAGGAGCGGTATTTGCAACTTCAACTGCGAGTCAGAAGGCGAACTGGCGGCGATTGACCGCGTGGCCGGCAGCCTGGGGATGAAGGCGCGGTTCTCCATGCGTGTGAACCCGGATGTGGATGCGGTGACCCATCCGTATATCAGCACCGGATTGCGTGATCACAAGTTTGGCATCGATATCGCCGATGCGCCGGCTGTCTACTCGCGAGCGCGCGCACTCACGAATTTACAGGCCTCCGGAGTCAGCTGCCACATCGGGTCACAGATTCTGGACTATTCACCGATTCTGGAAGCAGCCGGGAAAGTGCTGGACCTGATCGAAGTGCTTCAGGCGGACGGACATCCGATTGACCATGTGGATCTGGGGGGAGGGCTGGGGATCGCGTATCAGTCGGCTGATGAGGCGCCGTCGATTCAGAATTTTATTGCCGCACTGCGGGAGCGGATCGGCCGCCACGGCCTGACCGTCATGATTGAGCCGGGGCGCTCGATTGTGGGCAATGCCGGGGTGTTGCTCACGAAGGTTCTGTATCGGAAGCAAAGTCCGGCGAAGGAATTTGTGATTGTGGATGCGGCGATGAACGACCTGATCCGTCCCGCTTTGTACAAGGCGCACCACGACATTCTGCCGCTGCGGCGTGCGGCGGGTGCGTCCATAGTGGCTGATGTAGTGGGCCCGGTTTGCGAGACCGGCGATTTTCTGGCGCGGGACCGCGAAATGGCGGACGCTGCGCCTGGCGATTTTCTGGCGATTGCCTCGGCTGGGGCCTACGGGTTCGTGCAGGCGTCCAACTATAATTCCCGCCCCCGCCCGACGGAAGTACTGGTGGATGGCGACCAGTGGCGTGTGGTGCGGGCACGGGAAAGCTATGCGGATTTGATCCGGGGAGAATCACGATGAGTCAGGAAACCACGGGCGAGGATCTTCGCTACCCGTCAGGCAGATTCGCCTGGCCGACGGCGGTAACTTCGGAGGACCGCGCCGGTTATATCGGGCGCATTGCCTCACAGCCGAAACGGCTGCGGGAGGCTGTGGCCGGGCTGACGGTCCAACAGCTCGATACGCCCTATCGGGATGGCGGCTGGACCGTTCGGCAGGTGATCCACCACCTTCCCGACAGCCATATGAACAGTGTTGTTCGGTTTAAGCTGGCGTTGACAGAAGACAAGCCCGTTATCAAGCCTTACGAGGAGCAGTTGTGGGCGGAACTGGGAGACGTGGCCGGCACACCCGTGGAAGTTTCACTGGCGCTTCTGGAGAACCTGCACGCACGGTGGGTGGTCTTGCTGAGGGCAATCACGGAAGAGGGCTGGAAACGAGAGTTTCAGCATCCGGCCAACGGGTTGATTTCACTGGAAAAAAATCTGGCGCTGTACGCCTGGCACGGAGACAACCACATTGGCCATGTGGCTGCACTCCGGGCCCGCAAAGGCTGGTAAAGGACCAGAGCATTCTCACCCTGCTGTACCGCGAGGAGTTGCACAAGGCGGTTTCGCCCGAACGTCCATGGCACTTCGTGCCACGAAATCTCAGTCGATTCCGACTGGCAAGCTTATTGCGTAAAGACTCTAAGCCTCCTCGTTGGTTTCTTCCTCAGGGGTCCGATCGCCTTCGGCTTTCGTGTAGTAGTACGTGTATTTGCTGTACAGCTCACCGGCGCGAGCGCCGTTGGCAATGATCCCGAGCACGTTGTTTTCGCAAAGCGACTGCATGGCGCGAATAACACTGTCGTAGGTGGTTGAGCCGATACGCACGACGATGAGAATGCCGTCCGTCAGCGTCGCAAGCAGGTTGGCATCGGCGGAGAAGAGCAACGGCGGCGTATCGATAATCACCCAGTTGAAGACTTTTCGGAATGCATCAATGGTGTATTTGACCTGACGCATATTGAGCAGTTCCAGCGGGTTCTTGACCTGCGTTCCTGCCGGCATGAAATAGAGGTTCGTGCCTTCTATGCGACGGACACACTCTTCGAGTGGCTTTTCCGCCAGCAGGAAGTCCGAGAAGCCAGGAGACTTCTCGCATTGGAACATGTTATGGATGACCGGTCGACGCAGATCCAGATCAGCGAGCAGAACGGGTAATTCCAGTTGTGCCTGCGCCAAAGCCAGATTGATCGCACTGAAAGTCTTTCCTTCCGCGGGAGACGCGCTGGTAACCACGATGGCATGCAAATCCTGTTGACTCTGCATGTGGTTGAGTCTGGTACGCAGGCTGCGGAACTCTTCACCCGGCACTTCGTGCGGGCGTTCGATATCGATCAGGTGGGCTTCGGGAGCAGGGTGGAACGGGATGACCTTGCACTTTGACAGAAAGTTCCGCCAGTCAACCTGAATACCCTTGGCCTCAGAACGAACTATTCCCGGGGAATACGCACCATTGTCAGGAACTTCGTACCGCTCCTCCTGTCCGGCAAGCCCATGCTCTTCGGATACGACAAGCGATTGGCCTTCGCCGTCAGCCGACTCCGGGTTTCCGTCCTGAGAAGACTCCAGTAATTGTTCAGCCCGTCGAAGGGCGTCATGCACTCGGCTCATTGTGAACTTTCTCTACCTGTCAGGCTTTACCTGTTAAACGCGGACTAATCGCAAGCAACTGCCCGCCGAACCTTACTACTGGCTAACCGTGTACGAATAGTAATAGAAGATTGCGGCACAAACCGCAATGATCCCGACAATCACAGACGCGGACCACGCCAGATAGGTAATACGCTTCTTCCGCTTCACCAATAAGGTGTTTTCAAGTAGCGGAATGCTGCACAGGACCGGAAGATTTGTGTAGGCCCTGACGTCCTTTAGATTCTTAAGCGAGGTATCCTTCGCTTCCTGGACTCCGGCCAAAACCAGCCCCAGGAGGAACGATCCAGCCAGGCCGCCGCCCACGATGAGCCAGCGGTTCGGGCTTGCCGGTGTGGTTGGCAATGAAGCGGGATCCAGCACATCCAGGGCTTCGCCCGCTTTTCTTTGAATGAGATCGCCGTTTTGGGCGGTCAGATCCTGCTTCCTGGTCATGATCTGGTATTTCTCGGTCGCATTGGCTTGCTCCCGGAGCAGATCGACGGAGCGGGCCTCAATGGAAGAAGTGGCGGCAAGCCGGCTACGGTATTCATCGGTCTGTTTGCCGATTGCTGTCTGCTCGTTCAGCTTGTAGGAGCGGTCAGAGTCGTTATTTTTCAGCAGGGCATTGGTCCGGTCGATGTCACCCTGAATGGCGGTTTGGGAGGCGACGACACGGTAGTTGGTGCCCTTCTTTGACGGCTCTTTTGGTTTTGCCGCTTCGGTCGCAAGCTCCTGCTCCTGCTTGAGCTTCAGGTCATCGCGCTGCTTTTTCAGAACGCCCAAACGCTTCCTGAGATCGCGGATATCAGGATAAGACTCCTTGTACATCTGCAGAAACTGCGCCAGTTGAGTTTCGCCACCCTCAATTTGCTTGTTGAGTGATTCAAGGTCGACGTTCTGCCGGGCCATCGGGCTGTTCGGCAATACAGACTCTGCATCCTGAGCCATCATGGACGTCAGGTCCAGCTGACTTTTCAGAGTGGAAAGGTGGGCCTCCAACTGGACCCGTTCCTGAGCCAGACGGTTTAGCTGATCATTAATCCCGGTATTTTGATTTTGCAGAGACGTCAGAGTCGCGATATTCATCTGACTCTGTTCGGGCAGCCGCCCCTGATTCTCAGCCCTGAACTTTGCCAGTTCCTCACTGGCCTTTTCGAGGTTCGCCTTGGATTGCGCCAGTTCGTCTCCAAAAAAGTTTTGCAGCAGCGTCTGCTGCGTTCTCTGCGAATTCTGGTTTTCGTCGATGAACCGCGTAATCAGCTTCTGCACCGTCATTTGCGCCTTGAAGCGATTGATGTACGAAAAACTGATCGCGAACGCGGATGCGTGTTTTCCTGTTGCGGCATTGCTGCTGATGTCGATGCGCAAATCCTTCGACTTCATGGCTTCGATGACGTCTTCAATCGGAAGTTTGACGCGATCAGTCGGGTAGAGGTTCAGGTCAGGCGACTGAATCAGATTGGAAAGACTGGTGCGGCTCAGAATCGCGCCTTCCATCTGGATGATGCGATCAGTCAGAAGCTGACTTCCCGTATTTTTGACCAGATCCTCAGAAATCTGCGCGGGAGTGATCTGAATCACGGCGGTCGACTTGTATACGTTGGGCAGCAGGAAAGCCGCGACAATCGAAACCACCAGACCCATGAAAAGCGGTCCGACGATCCAGGCGATGTGCCGGCGCGCGACGTCAATGTAGTCCTCAAGATCCAGAGGACGGCGGGAAATGGCGATGTAACCTGATCCTGATGCGGTTGCTGTCATACGGCTATTGGACTCTTACTGACTACGGTTTCTGTTCGTCTTTGTTCATCGGCAAATTCTGCCGGTTTCCCGCTACTCCGGAACAACAATTCGATCTCCGTTCTGCAGGCGGACGTTTTGTTCCATGTGTTTGCCCTGGCTGACGTCCTTGTAATTAAAGGGATATCGCTTGTTGCCACGGAGAACGTAGATTTTTTTCTGATTGGCGAAATCTTTAAAACCGCCGCAGCTGGCAAATGCGTCCAGAACTGTTGTTGGCGCGATCAGAGGGAACTCTCCCTGACGGAGGCATCCACCTAAAATATAGAATTTTTTGCTGTTGATGCGGGCGACCTGGATAGTTACTTCGGGGTCTTCCATGACGGTTGCCGCCAGTTTGCCCTTGATCAGCTGGGTCAATTCCATCACCGTCAAGCCGTCGGCACGCATCTCACCGATGAGTGGCATGTTGACAATCCCATCCGGGCGGACATCCACGATGCCGCTGAGCTTGGCGTCGTTCCAGATTTTGATCTCGAGAACGTCGAGCGAGCCAATAACGTAAGGCTTTTCCTCCGCGCTGACGGGAGGGAGAGCTTCCGGCTCGTCTTTGTTTTTTTTGCCCTTCGCCTTTGGGACGGTTGGTTTGACCGCAGGCGGCGCAGCGGGAGCCGGAGTCATTTGAACCGGAGAACCTGCCAATTGACCAGCAGCGTCCGCCAGCACCTGAGGCCCAACAGGCATGGGGTTCGGCTGCACCGGAAGCGTGCCTGCCTTGTTTTCGATGAGCTTCTCCGGCGGCAATTTCTCCTGGGTTAATTTCTCGCGGGTCAACTTCTCCTGAACGACAGGACCGACGGCGGTAGTTCCACCCGTCTGACCCTGGGAGGACGTCGAAGCCCATAAGGCAAGGGAGGCGAGCGCGGAAATAGTCCGGTACGGCAGCTTCATGAGTCTTTATTAAGATCGTACCAAGATCGGGCCAGGGAAAGAATATACTTCTGTTAACAGGGAGATATACCATTGGGACAACATCGCTACTTTCTCGCCAAGACCGATCCGGAAACCTATGATTTCGCGCAGCTGGAAAAGGACGGCCAGACCGTTTGGGACGGTGTCAAAAACGCTCAGGCCCTTCGCGCAATCCGTGAAATGAAGGTCGGAGACAGGGTTTTCATTTATCACAGCATGGGTGATGCCTGCATCGTCGGACTTGCGGACATCATGGGCGATGGTCGTCCGGACCCGAAGGACCCGAGGCTGGCGGTTGCCGATTTTCGGTTTCGGGGCCGCATTGAGCCGCCCGTGACCCTCCGCGAAATTAAGGAGTCCGGACTCTTTCCGGAATGGGCGCTTGTTCGGCAGAGCCGACTCTCCACCATGCCAGCGCCTCCGGAATTTGTCGAATGGGCCCGGTTGCTGCGACCGGATGCCGGCATCTGACGGGAATCCGCCTTTCCGGTTCTCAGCACCGAAACCGGACGAATAATCCCGAAAATGGAATCGCACGTTAAGCGCCCGCAAAAAGCTCCTTTGTTTACAACACTTGCGATCCCGTTTCAGGAAACATAAGTGGCACGTTAAGTGCACGTAGACTGGAAGTAATTAGTACGTCCGGCCTGGTTGCACCCCATCCAGCCAATCGAAAACGACCAGACCCATGATGCTGCAGGAACTTAAATTCCAGCTCTCGACCGCCATTTTGACGGTGGTGACGATTGCTGCTGCAATCGCGGCGGGCCTGAGCTATCAGCAAAACCAAAAATTCCGCCTGCCCGACGACGGTGTTGATTGGCGGGACCGTGCGGGTCGCGTTGTCGCCGTTCGTGTCACGCCCAACGGCCCTGCCGATAGGGCCGGCATCCGGGAAAACGATGTCCTGAAAGCCATCCAGGGCTCCCCGATCCTTAGCACGGAAGACGTTCCAAAGCGGCTCGCTTCCGGAGGAGCCTGGTCAAAAGCCCTCTATCTGGTTCGGCGCGCAGGTGTCGATGATGTGAAAGCCACGGTCATCGTGGCGGAAGCAACCCGAGGGGTCGCCCTTTCTTATCAATATCTTGTAGGCGTTTGTTACCTGATCATCGGGCTGTTTATCTATTTTCGACGGGGCAGCGCTGCCCAGGCGCGGCACTTCTACGTCTTCTGCCTGGCATCGTTTATTTTTTGCTGCTTCCACCGTACCGGTAAGCTGAACGGGTTCGACCAGGTGATCGAGTGGGGAAATCTGGTTGCAGGCTGGCTGGCCCCCGTTCTGTTGCTTCACTTCACCATGACTTTCCCGGAGCCCCGGATTTGGTACCGGCGCTGGATGGGTCTGGCGGTTTATCTGCCGGGCGCCATTCTGGTCGCACTGGCCGCCGGATTTGCCACCGGCATTCTGGTTGCCCCGGGTTACACGCTGCTCGACGTGCGCTATCTGATTGACCGCGTGTGGATGGCGCTGCTGACCATTTCCTACTTCCTGGCAGGCCTGGTGCTGCAGAACGGCTACCGGAGCGCCGAAGATCCGGTTATCCGACAGCAGCTGAAGTGGCTGCGAAACGGCAT
Organism: Bryobacterales bacterium; assembly: GCA_038319515.1. Taxonomy (GTDB): domain Bacteria; phylum Acidobacteriota; class Terriglobia; order Bryobacterales; family Bryobacteraceae; genus BOG-234. Next base: position 68,516 of record JBBQDH010000001.1, on the reverse strand, counting down.
GCTGTTCGGTTTCGCGCCGTTCGGCCTGCTTTACGCGCTGCCCTACATTCTGGACGTCCAGTTCAGCCCCTACCTGAACTACGCCGTCCTGACGCTGATTCTGATTCCGCTCACTATCGCCTACGCGATTCTGCGCTACAGGCTGATGGACGTGGACGTGATCTTCCGCCGCGGCTACGCCTACACGCTGGCGACGTTGTCGATCCTTACCGTGTTCTACCTGATCGTTTTTTCAGTCGGCAGCATTGCGCAGCCATTCTCCGGCAAGACCGGCACCATCACGGTCATGCTGATCGCCACGTTTCTGTTCCAGCCCATCCGGAACTGGATCCAGGAACAGCTCGACCGCTACTTTTACCGTGACCGATACGATTACCGGCGCACGCTCATCGAATTTGCCCGCGAACTGAACTCGGAAACCGAACTCGACCAGATGTTGCAGTCCGTGGCCGACCGCCTGATGCAGACCCTGTCGATTCGGCATGTGGCCTTCTTCATAGGGAATGAATCGGCCGAAGCTGCGGATACGACCTGGCGACTGCGATCTTCCATGGGATCGAGCGCCCGGCCCCTCACCGCGCCGGAGGACCTGGACCTCAGCTTCCTGAACTGGGTTTCCAATACCCCGTATCTGTTTTTCGAACGCACCCGGTACCATCTGGACGCCGTGGCGCGCAGTTGGCCCGCCTCCATTCGGCAAACGATTACCGATCTGGACCTGAATTACTATCTGCCCTGCACCGTGCGCGGCCGAACCATTGCACACCTGGGCGTCAGCCGCACCGAAACCGGGGAGTTCCTTTCAAGCGACGACGTGGAACTGCTGCTGACTCTTGCAAACTACGTCGGGATCGCAATCGAAAACGCCAATCTCTACCAGTCCCTGAAAGAAAAAGCCGGCGAATACGAACGGCTTAAAGAGTTCAGCGAGAACATTGTCGAATCCATCAACGTCGGTATTCTGGCGGCGGGCCTGGATGACCGCGTCGAAAGCTGGAACACGCAAATGGAGCGCCTCAGCGGCATCGGTCGGGAGGACGCACTTGGCAGGACTCTTTCCGAACTCTTCCCGGCAGCGCTGGTGGAGCAACTGGAGCGCACGAAGGGCGAGACGACAATCCACCATCTGGACAAATTCGCACTCGACGCGGGCCCGCAAGCCCGGAATGGTCGTTCCGATGCCACCTTCAATATCGTCATCGCCCCGCTGGTTTCGCGCGAAATGGAACGTATTGGTCGGCTGGTCATCTTCGACGACGTGACGGACCGCGCAGAGCTGGAGCGTCGCCTGGTGCAGGCAGACAAGCTGTCCAGCATCGGACTGCTGGCGGCCGGTGTCGCGCATGAAGTGAATACGCCGCTGGCAGTGATCTCCACTTACGCGCAGATGCTGGCCAAACAGGTGGCGGAAGATGAGCAGAAGTCGCGTATTCTTGAAAAGATCGCGCGCCAAACCTTTCGCGCCAGTGAAATCGTTAATTCGCTGCTGAATTTCTCGCGCACATCCACATCGGAATTGGTGGAGGTGCAGATCAACAAGGTGATCCAGGAGACGCTGTCGCTGCTGGAGCACCAGATGAAGAAGTCATCCATCGAAGTGCGTGTGGAACTGGATCCGAATCTTTACCCTGTGAAAGGCAACTCCGGCAAACTGCAGCAGGTCTTCCTGAATCTGTTCATGAATGCCCGCGATGCCATGGAAGCGTCGGAAATGCGGGTACCGCGCGGCGTGCTGCGGGTGATCACACGGCACAGCGAAAAGGGAGTAGTCGTTGATGTGATCGACACGGGACACGGGATTGCGGCGGAACACCTCAGCCGGATCTACGATCCATTCTTTACTACCAAGAGCGCAAAAAAGGGCACCGGCCTCGGCCTGTCGGTGACGTACGGCATTATTCAGGAACACGGGGGAGTGATTGAAGCTCTTTCGAAACCTGGTGAGGGAACATGTTTCCATTTGGAATTTCCGGCAGTTCGAACTCCGCAGGCACAACAGGCGGTACACGCATGACGGCGTCTGTGCGGGATCGGAGCGCCTCGAAAGGGCGCATTCTCGTCATCGACGACGAGCAGGATATTCGCGAGAGTCTGGAAACACTGCTGGATCTGGAAGGCTACGAAGTCGACCTTGCGCAGAACGGGTTCGAGGGTGAGAGGCGCCTCGAACAGCGTGCCTACGACCTTGTCCTGCTCGATCTGATGATGCCGGAAAAATCCGGCATGGAAGTTCTTCGGGACGTCCGCGAGCGCGACCGCCATACGCCGATCTTCATGATCACGGCGTACGGAACCGTGGAAGCGGCCGTACAGGCGGTGAAACTGGGCGCCAACGATTATCTCGCCAAGCCGTGGGACAACGAAAAGCTGATGATCGAGATCGAACGCGTGATCTCAGGCCAGCGACTGCTCGACGAGAATACCCAGCTCAAGCGGGCGCTTAAGCAGCGCTACAGCTTTCCAAACATCGTGGGCAAAAGCGAGCGAATGCTGCGCGTGCTTGACCTGGTGATGCAGGTGGCGGGCAGCCGTTCCACCATTCTGATCACGGGTGAGACAGGCACCGGAAAGGAACTGATCGCTAAGGCGATTCACGCGAACTCGCCCCGTGTGGAACATGCTTTCGTGCCCGTCAACAGCGGTTCGCTGCCCACGGAACTGCTGGAATCGACGCTCTTTGGGCATGTGAAAGGCGCGTTCACCAGCGCGATCTATACCAAAAAAGGTGCGTTCGAAGTCGCCAACAAGGGCACTATTTTCTTCGATGAAGTGGGAACCATCGGAGCCGAAACGCAGGCGAAACTTCTCCGCGTGATTCAGGAAAAGGAATTCACGCCGCTCGGGTCCAACGACGTTTCAAAGGTGGACGTCAGAATCCTTGCCGCCACCAACGCCGATTTACGAAAAATGGTGGAGGAACGCAAATTCCGCGAAGACCTCTACTACCGGCTGAACGTTATCAACATCAACCTGCCGCCTCTTCGCGACCGCCGCGAGGATATTCCGCTGCTGGTCCAGCACTTCCTCGAAAAATTCAGCAAGGAAAACGACAAGTTTCTTGACGCGAATGTGAAGAGCATTCTGCGCTTTGATCCCGAGGCCATGCAGTTGATGATGGATCACAACTGGCCTGGCAATGTTCGCGAACTGGAGAACGTAGTGGAGCGTGCCGTGGTGCTGGCCGCCACACAGGTGATTCCGGTGGACGTGCTGCCGGACTATCTTCTGCAGGCCGGCGGAATTCGCATTCGTCGCGGTGAAAACGGCGCGCTGCCGCCCGATGCGTCTCTGTTTGAGATCGTCGCCGACTTCGAGCGCCGGGCAATCATCGAGCATCTGGAGCGTTTCGCGTGGAGCCAGACCGAAGCCGCGGAAGCGTTGCGGGTGCCGCTTTCGACGCTGAACCAGAAGATTAAGCGGCTCAATATCGACGTGAAACGACGCGGCGAAAAGGGCGCCTGACACACTGTAACCAAACACGAACCGGCCCCACCGCGTAAACTGGAGTGTGGGGTCCTCACCGCGGGAATTTACTCCGCTCTTCTGGTCATTAATCGCCGCCACGTTTCTCGGCTTTCTGGGAATTGGTACTGTGCTGCCGCAAATCGGCCCACACGTCCGTCATGACCTTGGTGGTTCCGATCAAACTGTCGGCTTCGTCATCGGCATCTTCTCTTTCGTCGCACTCGGCAGCCGCTTCTTCTCCGGGCCTCTGGCCGACAATCGCGGCCGCAAAATCGCCTTCCTCACCGGGCTTGCCAGCTGTGCCCTCGCCGGTGGCGCCTACATGCTGCCGCTGGGTATTTCCGGAGCCTATCTCGGTCGCACTTTACAGGGTTTCGGCGAGGCCTGTCTCTATACCGGAGCCGCTGCCTGGGCAGTGGAACTCGGCGGCCTGGAACGCAGCAGCCAGGCGCTCGGCTATGTCAGCACCGGCATCTGGGGCGGCATCTCAGCAGGCCCCATGGTCGGCTATTGGCTGGGGACTTTCGAACGCGCCGCGCTGATGCAACTGGTCACCGCGATCATCGCGTTTGTCTTACTCACCAGGATTCCCGAATCTTACCGGCCACAGGCGCGGAACAAGCGCCGCGACTGGTTTCCGGTTTCCCTCATCAAGCCGGGCCTTGCCATTGGGTTTGTGAACGTGCACTACCCCGTCATTACCGGTTTCCTGATTCTGCACCTTGCCAGCCACGGCAATTCGGGTAAAGCAGCGTTCTCCGCCTACGCCGGCCTGATCCTGGTATCGCGCTTCTTTCTGGGCGGGCTGCCGGACCGCATCAATCCGCGCTACACCTACCTGGGCGGAATTACGTTGATGGCTCTCGGTCTGCTGGTGATCGCCTCCGGACCAGGCCCGGTGGTCGCAGTGGCAGGCGCGGCGCTGCTTGGGTTCGGATTTTCATTCCCCTGGGCCTCCATCGCGTCCAAGGTTCTGAAGAGGACCCCGGCGCAGGAACACGGCACGGCCGTCGGTGTACTCAGCGCTTTCTATGACCTGTTTGTGGGCGTCAGCTCCTTCGCCGCAGGGGCCGTTTCCAGCCACTTCGGCTACGCCGCAGCCTTCTATATGGGTGCGGCGTCGCTGATCGTCGCAGGCGTGATGGGCATGCTCTTCTTCAAACCGGAGCCCGATATTTCCGTGGTCACGGCAGACGAATACGCCGAAGCGCTGGAACCCTAAGTCTTCCCTTTGGGGTGGGCGCTATCGTAAACCCGCATCAGATCGTGCAGTGAAACCTGCGTGTACTTCTGGGTGGTCGATAGCCGTGCGTGCCCCAGAAGCTCCTGAATCGACCGCAGGTCCGCGCCGTCACTAAGCAGGTGCGTGGCAAACGCATGACGCAGTGTGTGGGGGTGAATGGAAGGATCATGCACCACGTGAGTGGCGTAGAATTTCACAATATTCCGGGCGCCGCGGTCAGTCAGACGGCCACCCAGGCGATTGAGAAAAAGCACGTGTGGATCGGCATTTGGGGCGCGCTCCGCGAGGTAGATATCCAGGGCAGCCGCCGCCTTCAGGCCATACGGCACCTGGCGTTCCTTCCGACCTTTGCCCCGTACAAGCACCCAGCGCTCGGTTCGGTCGAAATCCTGCAGATTGAGCCCAACCGCTTCGCTGACGCGCAGACCACAGCCGTAGAGCATTTCGAGCAGCAGGCGGTCGCGGTTCGGATTCGCCCGTTCCATGTCTTTGGGCAGTTCCGCATCCACCAGCGCGTTGGTCACTTCCGCATTCGGCACTTCCGGCAGGGTCTTCGGCATCTTCGGAAGCCGAAGCAGGCGCGCCGGATCAGACTCGATGCGATGTTCACGCGAGAGAAAGCGGAAGAAAGAGCGAACCGATGCCAGTTTTCGCCGAATGGTGGCGGGCTTCTGCGCCCGGTCATAAAGATGCGCCAGCCATTCGCGAAGGGCCGGCAGATCGAAGCTGGTGATCGCGGGCGGCGCTTCGCCAGGGAGCGTGAAGTAAGCCACGAACTCGCGCAGGTCCGCGTCGTAATTGCGAAGCGTATGGGGCGAATCGTTGCGGCGCGCCAGTTCGCCCATGAAATCAGCGATTGAGGCAGTTAGTTCGGACATACCGGTTCAGACATGGACGGCCATGTATTCATCCAGCTTTTCGAGCGCCAGGCGGCACACTTCGGTCTGCCGTTCCTTGCGGTCCTTCAGCGCTGGTTCCAGGGCCGGGAAGAGGTCGAACGCGATGTTCGCGGGCTGGTAACGGCGCGGATCCGCGTGCGAAATATAGTGGCAGAGTGAGCCGAGCGCCGTCTCGCGCGGCAGCGGGTGCAGAGCCTCGCCACTCAGATGTGCAGCCAGATTCACGCCTGCCACAAGGCCGGTGGCAATCGATTCCACATACCCCTCCACGCCGGAGATTTGCCCCGCGAAGAAGACATTCGGATGAGCACGCAGTTGCAGTGAGGCATTCAGCAGTTCCGGCGCGTTGATGTAAGTATTGCGATGGATCTGGCCGAAGCGCAGGAATTCGGCGTTCTCCAGACCGGGGATCAGACGCATGATGCGCTTCTGCTCGCCAAATTTCAGGTGGTTCTGAAACCCGACCAGGTTGTAGCTGTCGGCCCGCAGATTCTCCTGCCGCAACTGGACGGCAGCGTAGGGGCGTCGGCCGGTGCGCGGGTCGGTCAGGCCCATCGGTTTCATGGGGCCGAAACGCAGAGTGTCGCGACCGCGGCGGGCGATTTCTTCAACAGGCAAGCAGCTCTCGAAATACGGAACGTCATTCGGGACGTGCTCAGCCACGGCATGCGCGGCCAGCAGTTCATCGATGAAGTGTTCGTACTGCGGCTTGTTAAACGGGCAGTTCAGATAATCGCCGGTGCCGTCGAGCGACTTGTCATATCGGGACGCCGCAAAGACGATAGCCCTGTCGATGGTGTGAGCGTCCACAATGGGGCTGATGCTGTCGTAGAAAAACAGGCGGTCAGAACCGGTGAACCGGCTCAAATTGGCGGCGAGGGAGTTACTGGTGAGGGGGCCGGTGGCAATGATGGTGGGCGTTGCGGGATCCACTTCCGTGATCTCTTCGCGCCGGATTTCAATGCGGGGGTGCGCTTCAATCAGCCCCGTGATTTCGGCGGCGAAGACCATGCGGTCCACGGTAAGCGCCTGGCCGCCGGGCACGCGGGCGGTTTCCGCGGCGCGCATCAGAAGTGAATCGAGGCGGCGAAGTTCCTGTTTCAGAAGCCAGGAGGCCGAAGGGTGTTGGTCACTCTTCAGCGAATTGCTGCAAACTAATTCTGCCAGCATGTCGGTCTGGTGCGCGTCGGTGGTGCGCACGGGGCGCATTTCGTAAAGGGTGACGGGGAAGCCGCGCTCGGCGAGTTGCCAGGCGGCCTCGGTGCCGGCGAGTCCGCCGCCGATGATGATGACTTTTTGCTGCAACTTCTATTTTGGCTTAGCTCTTTGATTTAACGACGACCAGCTTGTAGACATCGCGCTTGGAGAGGCCACGCTCCCGGGCCAGAGTCTTGATGGCATCCATGCGCGGAATGCCGGTTGCAACCATGAGTTCAATCGCTTCTTCAATCGGCGTGTCCGTCTCATCGGGCTCGGTCGCCTTCGAGATCAGCACCACGAATTCGCCCCGGACGCTGTCGCGCGCGACCAGCTTTTCCCGGATTTCGGCAGCGGTTCCGCGCAGCACTTCTTCGTGGAGTTTGGTGAGTTCGCGGGCGGCAACCACTTCCCTGCCCCCCATCACGGCGTCGATATCGGCCAGCGTTTCCGTAATCCGGTGCGGGGCTTCGTAGAAAATCAGCGTGGCGGGTTCGTTCGAAAGAGATTCCAGCAGGCGTTTGCGTTGTCCCTGTTTTGCGGGCAGGAAACCACCGAAATGGAACTGGTCTGTGGGCAAACCCGCCACGACAAGCGCGGCCAGAACGGCCGAGGCTCCGGGTAGAGGTTCGACCCGAATGCCCGCTTCCAGCGCGCCCCGCACAATGCGATAACCGGGATCAGAAAGCAGCGGCGTACCGGCGTCAGAAACCAGCGCCCCGTTCTCCCCGGACTGCAGGCGGGAGAAAAGTTCCGACGCGCGCGCGAGTTCATTGTGCTCGTGGTAGCTGATGGTGCGCGTCCGGATGCCGTAGTGATGCAGCAAATGGCCGGTGGTGCGGGTGTCTTCGCAGGCGATCCAGTCCACTTCCTTCAGGATGCGAACCGCCCGATAGGTCATGTCTTCCAGATTGCCGATGGGCGTAGAAACCACGTAGAGGCGACCGGGCATAACCCGAGTATAGGCGGGGTTAGGAAGCGCGGCGGCGTTCGATCGCGGAGACGCGTTCTTCGATATCCATCATACGCTCGTCGACAGCGATGGCGTTGATGGAGTGGCGTTGAGGGTGGAACCGGTCTGACGGGCGCGGATGTCAGATGTGCGGGCCCACTTCCAGAATTCGGACAGCAGGTTGGTTTCGACTTTTTCGGTATGCGCCATGAGTTCGGTGCGGAGGATGTCGAGGCGGCGATCAATGTGAGTCCGCAGCTCATCGCGAAGGCCGTTGATGCTCCGTTCGGTGTGGGCTTTAAGTTCGTCGCGCAGCCCCCCGATCTGGCCCTTCAGGTCGGACCTCATCTCGTCAAGGTAAGATTTCAGTTCGCTGTCCATCACCCACCAGCATAATCCAAACGGCGAGCGGCGGATTGGAAGCAGAAATCTACATCTCGGACACTTTTAGTCCTCGATCGTTTGCTATACTCCAATTTGCAACTGAGTTGCTGATATGCTCCAGACATTCGTGATCACTTTGCGAGAGGGAGTGGAGGCCGCGCTGGTCATCGCCATCGCCGTCGCCTACCTCAAAAAGACCGGTCGTTTCGACCTGATGCCTACCGTGTACCGGGCCCTTCTAAGCGCTGTGTTTGCGTGCTTTGGAGCCGCCTGGACGTTCACAAAACTGGGACTCAACGCGGATGAATTCGGCGGCTACACGCTGCTGGTCAGTGCCGTATTTGTTTTCAGCATGGTGGTCTGGATGAACCGAAATGGCAAGACCCTCAAAGGCGAAATTGAAAGTAAGTTGCAGGAAACGCACAGCAGCGGGCGAGCCGGATTGGGGGTCTTTTTCTTCGTTTTCCTGATGATCTTTCGGGAAGGCGTGGAGACGGTTTTGCTGCTGGCGGCAGTGCGGTTTGACACGTCCGGAATTCTTCAATGGGTGGGTGCTCTTCTGGGTGTCGGGCTCTCTGTTTTGTTCGGTGTGAGCTTCATTCGCGGGACCATTCGCGTCAATCTGAGGCAGTTTTTCCAGATGACCACCGTGATCCTGATGGTGGTTGTGGTGCAGCTGATTATCACCGGCCTGCATGAGCTTTCCGAAAGCCGCGTCCTGCCAAGCAGCAAAACTGAAATGGCGATCATAGGCCCGATTGTCAAGAACGATATCTTCTTCTTCATCACGATTCTGGCGCTGGCGGCGGCGATGATGCTGCTGGAGTGGCGCAAACGCCGTGCGCCGAAAACGGAGGGTCTGGAGGGCGCGGCACTGCGCAAGGCGAACTGGACAGCACGTCGGGAACATCTCTGGATGATCGGCAGCTGCACCGCTTCCTGCCTCTTCATCATGATGATCACGGCGGAATTCATCTACGCCAGAGAAGCAACCGCACTCTCAGTAGCAACACCTGTGACCTTTCATGATCACGCCGTCCGGATTCCGGCCGCATCTGTCAGTGACGGCAACCTGCACCGGTATGCAGTGGACGACCAGGGCGTTCATGTACGGTTCATCATCATCCAGAAGCCGGACCGCGGGTTTGCCGTTTCCTATGACGCCTGCCAGATTTGCGGCACGCAGGGCTATTACCAGAAGGGTTCGGAAGTGATCTGCAAGAACTGCGAGTCGGCCATTGTGATCTCGACCATCGGGGTGCCGGGCGGCTGCAATCCGATTCCTTTAAAGTCGCGCATGGAAGGCGAGATGATTGTGATTGATGAATCCGCGCTGGACGCAGGCGTCAGCACCTTCAAATAAGCCATCAAATAAGCCATGATCGTTCGCTTTGTCAAAGACTCGATTCGTCGCGCGCCGCGCCGCAAAGCCCTGATCATCGCGGCGATTGCAATGGGTACGGCGGTAGCGACATCCATGCTGGGCGTGATGCTGTCGATCGGCGATAAGGTGAATAAGGAACTGCGGACTGCGGGCGCGAACATCGTGGTGACCAAACGGACATCCGCGCTTACGGGCGGTGTGGGCAGCGTGACAACCTCTGCTGTGGGATCGGCGAACTACATTGATGAAGCGGAGGTTCCGAAGATCAAACAGATCTTCTGGGGCCTGAACATCACGGGCTTGTCCCCTTCCCTGATGGCACAGGATGGCGCGCTCGAAGTGCAGGGAGTTCGCGGAGCGCGGGAAGTGAATCCGACATGGAATGTGACCGGTCGCTGGATGGAAGACCTCTCGAATGACTGCATCGCTGGTGAAGGCATTGCGCGGCGGCGAGGCTGGAAACCGAAGGACGAGATCACCGTACTGGGTGGGCGCTGCCGGATTTCGGGACTGCTTTCGTCAGGGACCGAGGCCGACGACCGGGTGCTGATGCCGCTGAAGCGGGTACAGGAACTAACCAATCGCAAAGGGCTGGTGGACCGTATTGAAGTAGCTGCACTGACCAAGCCGGAAGACAACTTCGCGCGCAGAGATCCGAAGACCATGACTGCGCCGGAGCGGGAACGCTGGAGCTGCACGAACTACGTGATTTCGATTGCCACGCAGATTGAAGAGGCGCTGCCGGGAACGCAGGCGCGGCCGGTTCGGCGGGTGGCGGATTCCGAAGGCAAGGTGCTGGATAAAGTGGGTGGCCTGATGGGGCTGATTACCCTGGCGGCCCTGCTTTCGGCGGGCCTGACAGTGTGGAGCCTCACTGCCACCACCATGATTGAGCGGCGCGGAGAGATTGCCATCATGCAGGCGATTGGCGGCGCGCGCTGGCTGGTGGCAACGCTGTTCGGCCTTGAGATTGCGCTGGTGGGTTTGGCCGGTGGAGTGATTGGAGCCTGGACGGGGGTGTGGCTTGCACGGTTTGTGGGGCAATCCGTTTTTCATGATGCCGTGGAGATTTCCCCGGTGCTGCCACTGATGATTGTTGTCGCAGCCATGCTGGTGGCGCTGGCCGGAGCTGCCCAGCCCTTGCGACGGGCTTTGCAGCTGGAACCCGCAGTGATTCTGCGCGAGGGCGTTTAGGTGTTTCTGAAGTTCATCCTGCGGGCGCTGGTCTATCGGAAACAACGGCTGATTCTGGCCTTCGCGGCGCTCAGCGTGGCGGCGACACTGGCGACGGTCCTGTTCGGAATCTACGGGTCTGTGGAGCGGCGGATCCGCAACGAATTCAGGAGCTATGGCGCGAACATTGTGGTCGTTCCGGCGACGGGAAATACCGTGCCTTTAACTGTTGCGGATGCCGCTGAAAAGCTGGGGGCCGAAGCTGCTCCGTTCCTGGTCACATCCACACACATCAGAGAGAACGTGGTCGCGGTGGCCGGGTTCGTGCCCGCGAAAGCCGCAAGCATGACGAGTTACTGGCATGTGAAGGGTTCGCGAGAGATCAAGGCAGGCGAGTGTCTGGCGGGCGAGTTAGTCGCGACGCAACTGGGGCTCAATATCGGGAGTTCGGTGGCGGTGCAGGGTGCGCCCTGCGTGCTGAAGGGCATCATTTCCACTGGCGGCGCAGAGGACCAGGAATTGCTGGTGATGTTCGAGGCAGCTGCAGCTCTGGCAGACATTCATGATGCGGCGAGCGTGATCGAAATCCGGGCTCCGGGTGAGCGCGTGGACGCGATCAGGAAGGCCCTGGCGAGCGCGTTTCCGGCGGCGGATGTGCGGACTGTGGTTTCCGTGGCGGGCACGGAATCGAACGTGGTGCTGAAGATTCGGGCGGCGCTGCTGCTGCTGACTCTGGTGATCCTGGCCATCACGACTTTGTGCGTGTCGAGCAATTTCAGTGAGATGGTGATCGAGCGTTCCAAAGAGATTGGAATCCTCAAGGCTTTGGGCGCGGCGGAACAGAAGATCGCGGGGTTCTTTGTATCGGAATCGGCGGCTCTGGCTCTGGCGGCGACGGTGGCCGGGTATGCGCTGGGAGTTGTGACGGCGGCGGCAATCGGGCGCTCAATTTTCGGGGGCGCATTCGAGTTGCAGCCGGACTGGCTGGTGTTTGTAAGCGTGGCGGCAGTTATGCTGACAGTGTCGGCGCTGGCGACGGCAATTGCCGCGTCGCGCATCTGGGGCATACAGCCCGCAATCATTCTGAGAGGCGAGTAAATACAGCGTGAGTTTCATCGAACTGGTCGATGTGCGGAAAGAGTACGGCGCGGGCGCGGCACTTGTGCGCGCGGTGGACGGGATTAGTTTCCATGCCGAGCGCGGCGAATGGATCGCAATCATGGGGCCGTCGGGTTCGGGGAAGACAACGCTGCTGAATCTGATCGGGTGTCTGGATCAGCCGACGGGCGGGTCTCTGTGCATTGACGGCACGGATACGGCGAAGCTGCGGCGCGGCGAACTGGCGCGGTTTCGGGCAGAGACGGTGGGGTTCGTGTTTCAGCAGTTCCACCTGGTGCCGCATCTGACCGCACTTGAGAACGTGATGCTGGCCCAGTACTTCCACAGCATGACGGATGAGGGCGAGGCCATGGCGGCGCTGCAGCAGGTGGGTATGGAGGGTCGCGCGAAGCACCTGCCGTCTCAGCTTTCAGGCGGCGAACAGCAGCGCGTGGCGATTGCAAGGGCCCTGGTGAACGACCCGAAAATCATTCTGGCGGACGAGCCGACGGGGAATCTGGACGCGGAAAATCAGCGGATTGTCTTTAAGATCCTGAGCGATTTGCATGCGGCGGGGCGCACCATCGTGATGGTGACGCATGACGAGGCGGCAGGGAAACTGGCCGAGCGCCGGCTGAACCTGGAGCACGGGCGCGTCAAAGAAAACCTGCTGTTTTCGGCGGAAGAGAATCAGGACTTCGACGAAGTGCTTGAGCATCTGTGGGCAAAGCAGGAGATTGCGCAGGGCACGAAACCGCATGACGAGATCCACATTGAATCGCATGAGTTCACCGCGGTGCAGTGGAAGCGGCTGATCGCGACAATGGCGCAGATCGGGCTGGTTTCAGTGGACAACGGGCTGGAGCAGTTTACTCCAAAGGGCGAGGCGCGGGCGCGTGATGTGATCCGGCGGCACAGGCTTGCCGAGCGGCTGTTCATGGATGTGCTGAACATTCACGACGAGTATGAAGTGGAGCAGAGCGCGTGCAAGTTCGAGCATATTCTGAGTCCGGAGGTGACGGACAAGATGTGCACCCTGCTGGGGCATCCCCTGGCGTGTCCGCATGGCAGCCCGATTCCGAAGGGCGAGTGCTGCGCAGAGAAGCGCGTTTTAGGCGCTGATGAGATGGCCAGCGTCCTGAGTGTCGCCAAACGCATCTGATAACCTCAGGGATTAGGCTTTTCACGATCAAACCACCATGCACAATGTTGTCATTATCGGTTCCGGTTGCGCCGGGAACACGGCTGCGGTTTATACGGCGCGCGCGGGGCTGAAGCCCCTTGTGATTAAGGGCTTGGAAGCAGGCGGGCAGCTTTCCATCACCAGTGAGGTAGAGAATTTTCCGGGCTTTCCGGACGGGATTCTGGGACCGGAACTGGTGGAGAACATGAAGAAGCAGGCCGAGAGATTCGGCGCTGTTTATCAGGATGGGGAAGTGAGCGAGGCGGACCTTTCGCAGCGCCCGTTCCGGCTGAAGATTGAGGGCGAGTGGGTGGAGACGCGGACGCTGATTGTGGCGAGTGGCGCGAAGGCCCGCTGGCTGGATCTGCCGAGTGAACAGAAGCTGATCGGGCGCGGCGTAAGTTCGTGCGCGACGTGCGACGGGTTCTTCTACCGCGAGAAAGAGATCATGGTGGTCGGCGGCGGCGACTCGGCCATGGAGGAAGCAAACTTCCTCACGCGGTTTGGGAAGCGCGTGGCGCTGGTGCACCGGCGGGATTCGTTCCGCGCGTCGAAGATCATGCTGGACCGGGTGAAAGCGAACCCCAAGATCGAGATGATTCTGAACACGGCCGTGGAAGAGGTTTTCGACGTAACGAAGGGCGAAGTAACCAGCGTGCGTCTGAAGAACCTGGTGACCGGCGAGACCTGGATGCGCGACGTGGACGGATTCTTTGTGGCCATCGGGCATATTCCGAACACGAAGATTTTCCGTGGTCAGCTGGATCTGGATCCGGACGGGTATCTGCTCTCGACCGGCGGTGCGCGGACCAATATCAGCGGGGTCTTTCATGCGGGCGACGTGCAGGATCGCGTGTATCGGCAGGCGATTACGGCCGCCGGAGCGGGATGCATGGCGGCGATTGAAGTGGAACGTTTACTGGAAGCGGAGGGACATTAATCATGATTGAAAGACTTTATCCATTGGGCTCTCCGATTCCGCGGGGGCCGTATTCACCGGCGGTGCGTGCCGGCGACTTCATTTTTGTGTCGGGCCAGTTGGCGGTGGATACGGCGACGAATGAGTATTCGCCAGGTGATATTCAGCATGAGACGAAGATAACGCTGAACAACATCCGCCGGATTCTGGAAGACTCCGGGGCGACGCTGGCGGATGTAGTGCGGGTTGGCGTGTTTCTGGCCGATGGTTCGGAGTTCGCGAAAATGAATGAAATTTACGCGGATTTTTTCGGGAACGATAAGCCTGCGCGGACGACGATTGTTTGTAAGTTCGCAGCCGATATCAAGGTCGAGATTGACTGCGTGGCTTACAGCCCGAAGAAGTAGCCCGCGCCAGGCACGAAAGCAGCAGCCAGCCGACCTCACCGTGCCTTGAACCGGCTTATTAGTCCCGGCTTGTTCCCAAACCATAACCGCACGCTCCACAGGCCGGGTTCCATCGGCAAATTGCCCATGTAGTTGGCATAGGTCGTCTCCCAGTCCTTTTGCAGATCTATTTCTGTCCAGCTTTCTTTGCCGGAGGGGGACGTCCACTGCCAGCGGGAATGACGGGCATTACCATCGGGCACCCAGTGATTCCACGCCGTGGCACGCGCGCTGCGGGCGATATTGCTGCTCTCCACAAAATTTCCCACGTTGTCGCGAAAGCCCGTACTTTGCAGTTTTGGCCCTGGCTCGCGATACTCCTCCGGCCGCAGCGTGCGCCCGCCCGGCGGGTGGTAATCCTTCAGCCGCGCCAGATACTCGGCATCGGAACGGATGAACCACTCTTCGCAGCGCGCGGTATATTCAGCCACCCGCGCGCTTTCCTTCGCCGCAAGATTATTCAGCTCCTGAGGGTCCGCATCCAGATCGTAGAGCTCGGCCTTCCCATTGCGAATTTCGCCAATGAATTTCCACTTGCCGTCGCGCAACCCCCATTGCTCCGGCAGCGCCAGCTTATGGAAGAAAACCGGCCGCGCCGGCCACTGTTCCACAAGCAGATCGCGCCCCTCAGACGCCGGTTCGGACACGCCCACAAGCGTCATCAGAGTGGGCATTAAATCGCCGTTGGAAATCACACGGCTGGAGCGCACAGGCTGACCTAACTTCCACCGGGGGTCGGCGATCAGGGCGAAACCGCGGACATTTTCTTCAAAAAGAAAATTTTTGTGCACCAGGTTCAGCGGGTGTGCACCGCCGAAGCTCTCCCCATGGTCTCCTGTCACAACAATGATGGTGTTCTGCAGCAGGCCCTTGCGCACCAGCAGTTCCAGCAGCGTTCCGATGGCCCGGTCTGTATAGTGCAGCGAGTTGCGGTACTGTGACAGAGCGTCTTTGCCCGCGTAAGGAGCGCTGTACCCCGCCGGCGCTCCGTAAGGGTGATGCGTGGCCACCGTCATGTATTCCATGTAGAACGGCTTGCCCGCCCCGCGCATGCCATCCAGCCACTGGTCCATCAGGCCGACGGTGTACTCTTCCTTCGCACCCCAGGAGTGAATCTCGTTCTCTTTGAAGTGCCCGGCCACATCCTGCTGAAAATCCTGAAACTTGTCGTAGCCTGCCTGTTTCAGAAAAGCGTCGCAGTCTTCCACGTCCAGCCGTTCGCTCGAAAACAATGCCGTGGTGTAACCCGCATGCTGCAACGCGCGGCCCAGCATCGGCCCCTGATAAAGCGATTCCAGCGCAGAGACGGGGCTTCCTGTAATCAGCCGCCCTCCCGTATGCAGTGACACCAGCGAACGGGTCGTGGCCGGATACGGAACGTACATCGAATCGAACACCAGACTGCGCCGCGCCAGCTTCGCGAGACTGGGGGCGTACAGCGGAGAGGGCATTCCGTCGTCCCCCAGCAGGGTCCGCGCACCCACCGACTCCATCACCACCATCACCACATTGGGATGAGAGGTGCCGGCCAGGCTGGATTTCGCCAGTTCGCTCAGCCGCAAATCGATATCGGACTCGCCCGCCGAAGGCGAAGTCTTGGCGGCCCGTTTTCGGCCCTGCATCGATTGCACCAGACTGCCCGCTTTCCAATCGAGAGCGGCAACTACTGCGGGGTGTTCGTTCAGATGGTAGTAGCGGGTGGAGGTGAGCGCGGGCCAACTGGCCAGCAGTAAGACGGTGGCGGCACCCAGCGGGATCAGACTCGGTTTCGATTGCGGCAGGCGGACCAGCGTCCATACCAGCCATGCTTCGCCCAACACGGCGACAAAGACAGCGATATAAAACACCATGTCGGTTTCGGTGGAAAGCGAACTCATCGCCACCCTGACGTTGAGCGATCGCCCAACTTCAAAGAGCGAAGGGCGCAGATGATCGAAAAAGATTTTATAGAAGATCTGGTCGGCCAGAACGAACGCAGTCAGCACCAGCTGCACGGGCAGAATCAGCCAGCGGGCAGCGCGCCTGGCGGCGAGAAGCCAGGCGAGAGCACCCAGCGCTGCCGCCACCAGAATCGCCTGGCCCTGGATAAGCGGGATGGTAGCGAGGTAACTGACAGCGTCTTCGGGCAGCGAACCCGCCGGCATCAGATAGGCGCAGAAACTTCCTGCCTGAATGGCAATCAGCAGAGCCCAGTGGGCCAGCCCCGCCGCCAGTGCAATTCGCAACCGCTGTGCAGGAAGCATACCGCCGGAGTTAACGGGACCGCTGCTGATATCGGCGAAGGCCATACCAACCCGCCGCCCACATGCCAAGTCCCGCCATCATCAGCGGCACGGAGGAGGGTTCGGGCGAAAAACTGACCGAAGGATCGGCTGCCAGCAGCGGAGTCCTCAGCTCGCCCGGCAGCGCGCTGATAGTATTTGCGTTCGGCTGAACAGATTGCCCGGTGCCTGAAGATGGGATGCTGAAGGAGGTCAGGGAAGTGGGAGCGGCGGAGAAGTTCAGGAAGGAAGCCAGGACGATGCCCTGATCCAGTGTCATCGAATAGAAATAGCCAGTGGGACCGGGAGTACCACCAGAACTGCCCGAAGAACCGCTCGAACCAGAACTGCCCCCACCAGAATCGCCCGTACCAGAACTGCCCGAACCCGAGCGGGCCGAGCAGCCGCTGCCTTGCGTCAGAGAATTCCGACTCAGATTGCCCAATGTATCCCCAAACCACGCCGAACCATCAGTACCCACCAAAAACCCGTGCCCGGCAGGTGAGCAGGCGTAAGCATCTCCCACGCTCCCGGTTGTCTTGTCGAAAGTCCGCACTTCAGAGCCGTAGATAGCGGCACCACTAAAGAAGAGGTAGCCCTGCCCGGTGGTATCAAACGCCAGTTGGCCTGGCTCGACGGTGGAATCACCAATTACCGTGGTGCTCCCGTCGAATGGATTGATGGTGATCAGCCGGCCGTTCGGGGTTTCCGGGGTGGCCAGCACAGAGCCGTAAATCACCCCGCCAAAGGCACCCAGTCCGAAGAGTCCGCCCGAATCTACGATCACCGAACGAATGACCGCGCCCGTGGAATCGTTGATCGTAAAAAGAGTATTTGAACCATTACCCACCGCATAAAGCGCGCCTGCATTCAGACGTGCGGACGTTCCGCTCAGGAGCAACACTCCGATTGTCAACATGGCTTTGTTAATCATAATCCTCCAAAGGTGCGAAATATTCCACTCCGCTCCGGTACTAATATGTGCGATGCTCGTAAGTTCGGCACCCCCCATTCGGGGGGTCATTTTTTTAGAGCGATCCAGGTCAGATGCTCGTACAGCGGCATATACGGAAAATCCTGTTATTGGGCGCCCTGCTGTGGCTGGCGGCCCTGGTCGTCGTGATCCCGCTGATTTTGCAGATGGGGTCCTTGCGCCGCGTGCGCGGCTGGACGACGTCATACCCCGGGCCCACCGTAATCCAGTCCGTTGTTCCGGGCGGGACTGCGGAGGGACTGCTCCAGCCCGGCGACCGCATTGTTTCGGTTGACGGAAAGAGCGGCTTTGCGGGATCGTACGTGCCCTCTTCTGTGGAGCGGCCCTACCCTGTCGGCAGGCCCTACACCCTAACTTTTATTCGCAACGGGAGCGAACACCGGGTGACACTGCGCAGCATCGCAGTGCCTGACCGCTCCGTGCTTCTTTTCCTGTGGTCTGACGTATTGGGCAGTGTCACCTTTCTTCTGATCGGACTGCTGTTGGGGTGGCAGAAGCCGCAGTTGCGAACCGCGCGCGTCGGCTTTGTGGCTTGTTTTTTTACCTCCGCAATTTATTTGTATCTGGCGTTGATGACGCTCGGGCAGCAAGGATGGGAAACCGGACTCGCTACTCATCTTCTCCGGATGGCCGGCAGTCTGGACATACTCGCTGCGTGGTGGTTTGTGGCTGATTTTGAGGCGCCTACCGACGCCGCAGGGGGCGTCAAGGAAAGCCGGGGCTGGCAGGTGATCCGGCGCGTGCTGCTTGCCTTGTCGCTGGTTGAATGGATCAGCCGCAGCATTGTGAACCCCGCGCTGAGCGGCTTCGGTTTTCATCCGGAATATCTGGTCGTCGTCTCTGCCTTGTGGTATCGCTGGCTCAACCTGATCTACACAGTAACCCACGCAGCGTTGCTGCCGGCGTTCATCGGCGTGCTGGTGCGCAACTACCGCGCCGCTACCACCATGGACAGCCGCCGCAGGATTGAGATTGCCGCCGGCGCAGTTGTCTTTGGCACCGGATTTGTGATTCTGGCCTCCCTCTGGCAGGTCCGTCTGGCGCAGGCCGGCAATCTGCGGGCCGCCGATTTGGTCCTCATGACCGGGAATCTGGCGCCTTTGTTCATCCCGTGGTGCTTCTACTACGCAGTCGTCCGTCACCGGGTGCTCGATCTTCGCGTGGTCATCCGCCGCACGCTGCAATACCTGCTGGCGCGCCAGTTCCTGCGGCTGGCCACCATTCTGCCGTTGCCGCTCATTCTCTATCGCGTTTGGCGCGACCCGCTGTCTCCGGTGAGTACCGTGTTTAATCGGGGAGCAATTATCGTGGTAATTGCCGCCATCCTGCTGGCGGAATTCCGCGAGCCGATTCTGGCGGCGATGGATCGCTGGTTCTTTCGCGAAGCCGCCGATCGGGAACAATCGCTGCGCAGCCTTTACACAACGGTTGGGCGCCTTCCTTCGGAAGAGGAAATTATCGTCACGGTGAAAGCGTGTTTGGTTGCGGTCTTTCTTGCCGCTCCGGTGGAAGTGGTTCTCGACCCCGGTGTGTCCCTGCCCTCAGCGCCAGTGGAAGGTTTATGTCTGCCTGTCCACACCCTTACGGGCGAGCGGGCCGGTTATCTTCTGTTAGGCCCGAAACGATCAGAAGAACCGTACACGGCTGCGGAGCGGGATCTGCTGGAAACCCTCGCCGCGCAGATCGGGCTGGTGGTGGAAAATCTCCGGCTCGTGGCGCGGCGCTTCGATGCCGTGGTGGCCGAACGGACGCGCATTGCCCGCGAACTGCACGACACCCTCAGCCAGAGTTTTTCCGGCATTTCACTCTATCTGGAAGTGGTTCGCAGCAGCATGACGCAGGCTCCTGAGAAAGCGCGCGAATATCTGGATGCCGCCCGCGCTCTTTCCCGGGAAAGTATTCAGGACGCCCGGGAGGCGCTGCGGGAGTTGCGCACGCCCCCGAATCGCAGCCACATCGTCACGCGGCTGCGCTCACTGGGCGAGTCCTGCCAGCCCGGTCCCGGCGTCTCCGCCGAAATTGATGATCGCCTGGCCGATCTCATCCCGCCGGAAGCCGGCTGGCACCTGGCCCGCATCGCCGAAGAAGCAGTGGCCAATGCCCGCAAACATTCCCGGGCCACGGAAGTGCGTATTCAGCTTGCCGCCGAGAATGGCCAGCTTATCCTGCGCGTGCACGATAACGGCTCAGGCTTTGACCTGGCTCAAACCACCACGGGCTTTGGTCTGGTGGGCATGCGGGAGCGCATGGCGCAGCTGGGCGGTTCCATGGAAATTCATAGTCAGCCCGGTGGCGGGACAGAGATTCGGGCCACCATCGCGCACATGGTGATCGGCGAGGAGCCGCTCCGCGCGTGATCTCCGTTCTTTTGGTGGATGATCACAAAATCATCCGCGCCGGTCTGACGGCGCTCATTAACCTGAAAGCCGATATGCACGTGGTGGGGGAAGCCAGTGACGGCGCTGCTGCCATAGAGCTTTGCCGGCAACTGCGGCCCGACGTAATTACTCTCGATCTCAGCATGCCCGGCATGTCCGGCTGGCAGACCACCGGCGCGCTGATCCGCGAGTTTCCCCGTTGCCGGATTCTCATTGTGACTTCGCTGGTGGGCGATGAAGATGTTTATCGCGCCCTTGAATCCGGTGCGCTTGGTTACGTGCTGAAAGAGGCCGATGGCGACGAACTTACACAGGCCATTCGCAACACTCACGCCGGCCTGCGAATGCTCCCCCGCGCCGTTGTCAGCAAGCTGGAGCAAAGGCTCGCTTTCGATCCGCTCACTGCCCGCGAACTCGACGTACTGCGCCTGATCGCAACCGGCATGACGAACCGCGACGCGGGTTCGAGGCTTGGCCTCAGTGAACAGACCGTAAAGGGCTACGTCAAATCCATCACCGGCAAACTCGGCGTGGCGGATCGCACCGCCGCCACGATTCTCGCCCTCCGTCGCGGTCTCATTCACCTGGAAGAAATCCCGGCGGATAAAGCGAATCCGTGACAGCCGCCATGGGGAAGTTGATGACGACAAGGCGAAAGCGGCGCTGCCGCCGGTTCGATCCCGGGTCTCCCGCCTGACTCGTTCCAATCGGTCGCCGTTTGAGGCTTGATCATCCGGGCCATGGTGCATTTTGTGTGGCTCTTTGTCGCCGGATGGACGCGCCTGGCGGCGGAAGCCCGGATATTTCACAGGGAGCTCCCCACCGGCGAGGCCTTGCGGTGCAGGGCCTTGCACACAGCTTGGAGCGCTGCTCAACGGCGGCCCAACTGGCGCTGACTGCGGCGGCAATGGCAGATTTTTTGGCCACTTCGATGGCGCGGAGTTCGACTTCCTCCGCCATCGCGTACTTGCCCTGGCGCTGGTAGAGTTAGCCGAAGCAGCTCAGGGTTGCCGGGATCTGGTGCGCAGGTACGTTCTCAGTCCCGAAGATGGCGAGAGATTTGCGGAGAAATCGGCTCGGCGCGCACCGGTTCATCGTGATCCATAAAAGTGACGGCAAGGCCGCGGAGAGTAGCGGCCGCGAGGGCAATCCAGTGTCGTTGGGTGCGCTCCTGAAAAGTAAATCTGATAGAATTCACCCGACTGTGTGAGATGGCCAGGGAGGCCCGCACTGAAAGGGAGCTTCAACACAATGAACCGCAGATTTACAGCGATTTTCTTAGGCACTGCCATGAGCGCGGCAGTCGCACTCCAGGCACAGCCGCCCGCCCCGGCCACGGCCGATCCTTATGCCAATAACGCCGACGCGGGAAAGCTGCAGTTCCCGCTGGCCGCAACGGCAGGCAAGGATAGCGGAGCGATCACGAAGGCACTGCCTGGCGCGGTCAATCAGGGATTGGTGGATCCGGCGACATGGAAGTACGGCCCGGCGTATGACACGCCGGCCAACGGCAAGATCTGGAATCCGGTGAAGCTGAAGATGATGAGGGGCGAGAAGGTGACCGGCGGAACGGTGTTCGCGTCCACTGACCCGAGCACGTACTGCGCGATGGCGAACGCGGGATACGACTTCATCTGGACGGAAATGCAGCACAACACGAAAGACTGGGACGTCGTGGCGAAGATGTGGCGGGCCTGCCCGCATGCCAAGGCTGTGCCGGGCGTTCGCGTGGCCTATGCGGATGAGCGGGAAATTCAGCACGCCATGGACGCAGGGGCTTTGGTGGTGGTGATTCCGACGGTGGACACAGTGGAGGAAGGGAAGGCGGGTCGCGACTGGACCTTTTTCCCGCCGCTGGGCAAGCGCAGCCAGGGTGGTGGTCAGGCGTTCGACCCGGATATGTGGGGCAACGTTCCTGGCGGCTATCGGAACACAATCAACGATAATGTGGTGCTGATTGAAATGATCGAGACGATTGAAGGCGCGAAGAACGCGCGTGAGATCGCGGCGATTCCCGGCATCACGGCCATATTTGCCGCGAGCGGCGATCTGGGGAACTTCTCTGGTTATAAGCAGGGTTCGCCGGATTACGAACGCCTGATCAATGTGGTGCATGATGCGGCACTGGCGGCAGGCAAGCGTCTGTGCGGACCGATGGCATGGCGCGACCGGCCGGACTTCAGCTGCTTCCAGGGCGGCAGCGAAACGGCGGCGATTGCGCGTGGTGTGACGGCGGAACTGGGTAAATTGAAAGACACGCAGGGAAAGCCTGAAGTGGGCCCCTACGCACCGGCGAAGTAGTTTGCAGTAAAGGCGGGGCATCGCCCGATGCCCCGCTGTCCACAACCCGCATATTTGTCCAGGCAGGAAACGACAGTTCAGTCAGATCAGGGCAACGGTGTGGCGTGCTTCCCCAGGTCCCGCCAGCGCTTCACTTCCGGGTACGCTGACGCCAATTCGTCTTTGGCACAATTCTCCTCCGTAAGTTGCGGGGTTCCAACACGTACTTCCTGCAGCCTTCGTAACAGAAACCGGCGCTCGCTGTCATTCGTGACTTGTGCGAGCGCTTTTTCATAGCTGCCGGCGGCTTCGGCGTGGTTGCCGCAGCGGCGGAGCATGTCTGCGCGGGCGGAATGCAGCAGGTGGTATCCATCCAGCTGGCCGGTGGCAGCGAGTCCGTCGATGAGCGCGAGAGCGGCGGCGGGGCCTTCGACCATGGCCAGTGCTACGGCGCGATTGAGGGCAACCACCGGGGAGGGCTGCAACCTTTCGAGCACTTCGTAGAGCCGGAGGATCTGCACCCAGTCTGTGGCTTCGGCTGTGAGAGCGGAGCAATGGAGCGCGGAGATGGCGGACTGCAATGCGTAGGGGCCGGCGGCGGCGCGCAGGGCTTCGTCGACAAGCGGCAAGGCCTCGGCGATCTGTTGACGATCCCAGAGCGCGCGGTTTTGTTCGTCTAAGGTGACGATATCCCCTGCGTCGTCAAGTCGCGCGGCGCGGCGGGCGTCGTGCAGGAGCATCAGAGCCAGCAAGCCGGAGACTTCGGCATAGACCTGCGGGGCCATGAGTTCACGGACCAGGCGGGCGAGGCCGATCGCTTCGGAACACAGATCGCGGCGATCAAGAAGATTGCCACGCGTGGCGGCATAACCCTCGTTGAAGATCAGATAAATAACAATGAGGACTGCTTCCAGTCGCTCGGCAAGGTCATTTGTGCCGGGCACTTCATAGGGAATCGCCGCATCGCGGATTTTGCGTTTGGCGCGCACCAGGCGCTGGGCCATGGTGGGTACGGGAACCAGGAAAGCACGGGCGATTTCGTCGGTTTCAAGGCCGCCCAGCGTGCGGAGAGTGAGAGCGACCTGGACTTCCGGGGCAAGGGCGGGGTGGCAGCAGGTGAAGATCAGGCGGAGGCGTTCATCAGGAATTTCGTCGGCCGGGTACGGATCGGGCTCT
Source organism: Bryobacterales bacterium (assembly GCA_038319515.1). Taxonomy (GTDB): domain Bacteria; phylum Acidobacteriota; class Terriglobia; order Bryobacterales; family Bryobacteraceae; genus BOG-234. The sequence goes on along the minus strand of JBBQDH010000001.1, from coordinate 45,084 downwards.
GCGAAGGGCTGGAGATCGGCGCCGTAGAGCCGGAGCTTTTCACCGAGACGGGTGCGGCGGCGAATGGCGTCGATGGCTTTGTGGCGGGCGGTGCGGATGATCCAGGCCACGGGAATTTCAGGAATACCGTCGGCGCGCCACTGGCGAAGCGCGGCGGCGAAGGCCTCCTGGGCAGCCTCTTCGGCGACCTCAAAATCGCCGGTCTGGCCGATGAGAGAAGCCACGATGCGGCCCCAATCTGAACGATAAACTGCCTCAACCGCCGAGTCCGCAGAAAACATTTTGACGAGTAATAATGTTTAAGTCTATCGGGTGTCGATTCGGCCAGTGCCCGTTCGACATATAGATTGGAGACTCTCTGAATGCAGTACATGCTGTTGATCTATCTGGACGAGCAGGCTGAAGGCGCGTGGGACCCGGCGGAGCGCGAAAAGTGCTACAGGGAATCGATTGAACTGGGCGAGGAGTTGATGTCGAAGAGCAAGTTTCTGGGGAGCGCGCCGCTGCACCCAGCGTCGACCGCGACAAGCGTGCGGGTTCGTGATGGCAAACGGCTGTTGACGGACGGACCGTTTGCCGAGACGCGGGAGCAGTTGGGTGGGTATTTTCTGATTGACGCGGAGAATCTGGATGAGGCGCTGGCAATTGCGGCGCGGATTCCGGGGGCGCGGCGGGGCACAGTGGAAGTGCGACCGGTGATTGATTTGAGTCAGGGACGGGGTTGAGGAGACAAACTGCATGAGCAAGGTCAGAGTATTAGTTGGCACGCGCAAGGGCGCCTTCATTCTGGAATCGGACGGCAAGCGCGGGAAGTGGGATGTGAGCGGGCCCCTTTTCGGGGGCTGGGAAATCTATCACGTGAAGGGGTCGCCACTGGACCCGAACCGCATTTATGCGTCGCAGAGCAGCGGGTGGCACGGGCAGGTGATCCAGCGATCAAATGACGGCGGGAAAACGTGGGAACCGGGCGGCAACAAATTCGAATACGATGGTGTGCCGGGGACGCACGAGTGGTATGACGGAACGCCGCACCCCTGGGAATTCAAGCGGGTTTGGCACCTGGAGCCATCGCTGACAGAACCGGGGACGGTGTATGCGGGGGTGGAAGACGCGGCGCTTTTCCGGTCGACGGACGACGGACAGACGTGGCAGGAACTTTCCGGGCTGCGAAAGCATGGATCCGGACCGCACTGGGCACCGGGGGCGGGCGGGATGTGCCTGCATACGGTGCTGCTGGATCCGACGGACGCAAACCGGATCTATATTGCGATTTCGGCGGCAGGCGCGTTCCGGTCGGATGACGCAGGGCAGACGTGGAAGCCAATCAACAAAGGGCTGCGCTCGCTCCACATCCCGGACCCGACTGCGGAAGTGGGGCATTGCGTGCATCGCATTGCCATGAACGGGGCGCGGCCGAATGTGCTGTTCATGCAGAAGCACTGGGATGTGATGCGGAGCGATGATGCGGGTGAGAACTGGCATGAAATCAGCGGGGATTTGCCGACGGATTTCGGGTTTGTGATTGACGTGCACGCGCATGAGCCGGACACGGTTTACGTGTTGCCGATCACGAGCGATGGGCTGCACTATCCGCCGGAGGGAAAGCTGCGGGTTTACCGGAGCAGGACGGGTGGCAACCAGTGGGAGCCGCTGTCGAAGGGCCTTCCGCAGAGCGACTGTTACGTGAACGTGCTGCGCGACGCGATGGCGGTGGATACGCTCGATTCCTGCGGTGTTTACTTCGGCACAACGGGCGGGCAGGTGTACGCTTCGAACGATGCGGGCGACACGTGGAATGCGATCGTGCGGGATCTGCCTGCAGTGTTGTCGGTGGAGGTACAGACGCTTCCATGATTGAATTAGTGCTGCCGGCGCATTTGCGAACGCTGGGGCGCGTTGACGGGACTGTGCAGGTGGAACTGGGGGGCCGCGCGGCGACGATTGGCGCGGTCCTTGATGAACTGGAAGCCCGATATCCGATGCTTTGCGGGACGATTCGGGATCATGGCGGTGGGAAGCGGCGGCCGTTCATCCGGTTCTTTGCGTGCGGGGAGGATTTTTCGCATGAACCTCCGGATGCGGTGTTGCCGGAGGCCGTGGTTTCGGGAAAGGAACCGCTGCTGATTGTGGGCGCGATTGCAGGCGGTTAGTCGCCGTTCAGGCAATGCTTTGCAGGGCCTGAACGGCGGCGCCACGGGACCCGGCGGTGTCGCCGTTCGGCATGATATGAATGGGAATGTCGGCCTGTTCGGCGCGCTGGCCGGGTAGACCCAGCCGGATCTGTGCGATGAACCAGGCTTGGAATTCCGGCGTGGTTTCGATGGCTCCTCCACCGACGATCAGGGCATCGGGGTCGAAGACGTTGATCATTTCGTCGAAGAACAGGCCGAGGGCATTGGCCTGTACCCGGAAGACTTCGCGGCAGAGTTCGTCGCCTGATTCAGCCAGGCCGCGAACTTTTTTGGCCGCCGTACCGATGTCGAGGGTAGCGAGTTCATGGTTGGGAAAGCGCTGCAGGAAGTACGGCAGTAACGATGCTCCGATGGCGGTGAGGGAGCAGAGAGATTCCAGATCTCCGGTGCGGCCGCAGTTGCACTCCGGGCGCATGCCCTCAATGCCGGGGATGAGTTGCCAGGGAATGAGCACGTGCCCGAGTTCGCCGCCGAAGCCGTTGCGACCGCAGACGACACTGCCGTTGACGATGACGCCGCCGCCGAGGCCGGTCCCTATGAGCGTGGAGACGGAAGTTTCGGCGCGGCTTTGGCCGAACAGGACGTAGTGGCCCCAGAGCGCGCCCGCATCCCCGTCGTTCAGATAGAGGACGGGTTTCGAGAGCGATTGTTCGAGGCCTGCGCGGATATCGAAGTTACACCAGCCGGGGTGGACAAAGTTGGTGGAACCGCGAGCGCTGAAGACGCCGGCCGCGCTGGCGGGACCGGGTGTATCGAGCCCGACGACGGTGATCTCAGCAAGGGAGATTCCGGCTTGGGTGGCAGCGACTGCAAGGCCTTCGGAAATCTGACGAAGACAAATCTCCGGACCTTCTTTGGAGCGGGCGGGATATTCGCAGAGCCCCTCAATGAGAAACTTGCCGTCCTGGTTAAGGAAGGTATAGTTGACGGCGGTGCCGCCCAGATCGATTCCTGCTGCGATGGCCATTTTCAACAGCCAGCGTAGCAGGAATCGGGCGGGTTGGGACTACTTCTTCTTCACCGGAAGCACGGTCGCGTTGCCGGGCTGTCCTTCCTGCGCAACCACGAGGGCGAGGTCGCCGTTCTTAGAGCCGTCCGGAACCGTGAAGTTGATTTGGTAGACGGATACCGCGCCCGCCTTGAGACCGGCGAAGGAGACCTTGGCCGGAGCACCATCAACCGTCACGGTTACCGCGGCCAGAGCGTTGGCCAGAGGCGAGGCCGGAGCGGCAGCGCCGTCGACCACCGGGACATCGGTGAGGCCGAGGCCTGCCGCGGTCAGGATGAGCGCTTCACCCGGGGTGGCGGGTGCAACCTGGGTGACGGCAGTGCCGTCCGCGTGGGTGGCGAGGACGATGCCACCCGTTGACGTGGCAACACCCGGAGAGGTGCTGGTCAGCTGAATGGAATCGGGTGTAGTGAGAGCGTCATTGGCGTTCACCACCACCTGGTATTGCGAGAAAGGCGCCAGGCCATTGGGAATCACCACGTTTAGCTGGGTTGGGCTAACCGATGAGATGGGGGCCGCAACGCCCCCGATAAACACTTGGGTACCGCTCAGCATGGTGGGCAAAGTGGAACCGGTTGCCGAGGCGCTGCCGCCTGCGAGAGCCGTGCCGGAGATTTGCACCAGTGTGCCGGGAGCCAGACCACCGCCCGCCAGCGGGTTGTAGACGTGCTGGGTGCTGTTGCGTGCCAGCAACGGGGCCGCATTGGCAGTGACCGCGCCGCCGATCTGGGTGGTGACCGGAGTGAAACCAGTGGCACTGGCCCGCAGGGTGATGGTGGTCTGCTGAGAAGCGCCGCGTGGAACCCAGGTGGTGGAGTAGAGACCGATGCCCGCGTCCGCCACACGGAGCGCGAGAGGCGGATCACCGTTCGAGAAGGTGGCCACGATCTGGCCGTTCGGGACGGCATTGCCGCAATCGTTGATCAGCAGCATCTGGAGTGGCGTGGGCCACGCGGTGGGCTGCGAGAAGTTGCTGACAAGCGCAGTCTGGACCGTGGCCAGCTTGGTGGGCGTGCAGGTCGGGGGATCAGCGAGGGGACCGAAGCCGGAGTTAATGGCCGGTTTGGGCAGCGCCTTGACAATCAGAGTGACGTTTACAGTGCGAACCGCAAGGCTGGAAAACGCATAGTTGACGCCGCCGGTGTAGATACCTGGGGTGAGTTTGGATGGATCTACCGACACCTGAGTGGCGAGCGAACGTGTTGGCTGGGCCTGGCCCGTGAGCGGAGTGGCGGAGAGCCAGTTGCCACCATCCGCAGTGCTTGTCGAGAGTTGGGTATCGACGGCAAAGATGGAGTTGGTGGAAACGGTGACGGCCTGTGGTGCCGGAATAGCCGCGCCCTGGGTGATGAAGAGGAGTCCGCCAGGGGACGGATAGGGGCGCTGGGTGCCGTTGGAGGGTCCGACATTCAGGACCACTTCAAAATCCTGCGGGGTGTTGGAGAAACCATCGATGGAGACACGAATGGTCCCGTAGTAGGTTTTGGATGTCAGTCCGGCAGCAATTCCGGGGTTGATAGTGAAATTGACAGTACCAGGCTGGGACGGTGAGGCAGAGCCGCCGGCTCCTGTCAGGGAAAGCCAGGACGCCCCGGGCAAAACACTGGCGGACCAGTTGACCGTGGACGTGCCGGAGACGTTGACCAGGAAGGAGCTGGAAGGTCCGTTGGGAACGCCGCCTGCAAGGCTCTGGAACTGCACGCCGGAAGGCTGCAGGGAAATGCTGGAGGAAGAAGAGACGAACAGGGTGACCGGAACGGCGGACACGCCGGTGGAGGCGCGAATGGTGAGGGTGGCGCGGTAGTAGCCACGGGCGAGACCGGTGGGGTCGGCAGAGACGGCAATATTGGACGTGAGGCCTGCGGCAATGGAACCGGGGACACCGGCAACAGCGCACCAGACGGCATCACATGTAATGGAGCCGATACCGACTATGCTGCCGCCTGAATTCTGGAGACCCAGCGACTGGGTCATCAGGGCGCTGCCGGGAGCGGCGGAGAACGAGACGAGATCACTCAGGAGGTCGAGCTGCGGAGCATTGACGGAGACCTTCAGGTTAACGGCGAAAGTCTGCGAATTGCCTGCGCAGGGTGCCGGGTTGAGGCAGTTGACTGTGACCGTGGTCTGGTAAGGGGTTGCCGATGCAGCCAGAAGCAGAGCACTGTTGTTGGGGCGGACAGTCAGCAATCCGGGTGTGGTGCCTGCCGTTGGCGTTACGCTCAGCCAGTTGGCGTCCGGGGGCACGGAGACCGAGTACGGGATCAGCGTGGCGGTCGAGGAAGACTGGATGGCCACCAGTTGAGAGACCGGCGGGGTGGAACCCGCAGAAAGTGCGAAATCGACAGATCCGGCGGCGAGCACGAGGTCGACAGAGAAAGGCCGTACGGTGAAACTGATGGTTGAGCTGCCGGAGGCCCGTGGAAGCAAAGCATCGCTCTGCAGGCTGGCGGGCGCCGGAGGGGCTGAGTCAGTGGCAGTGACGGTGAAGGAGAAGTTTCCCTGGGAACGGGGCGTTCCGGTGATCATGCCATCAGAGCTCAGGGACATGCCGTTGGGCAAGGCACCGCTTGAGATCGCAAACCGGTAGGGAGGAACGCCACCGGAAGCAGTAATCACCTGTGGCGGGAATTCCACCGGGGCCATGCCGTTGGGCATGGTTGGGATGTTGATGCTGAGCGGAGCAGGCGCGATGCCCAGAGCGCACGAGCCAACGGCAGAGGCTCCGGTGACGTCTGTCACACGAGCTCCAAATCCGAAAGTACCGCTCTTCGATGGCGTTCCGGCGATGGTTCCGCCGGATCGGAGGGTGAGTCCGTCAGGCAACTTGCCGGAGGATATGCTCCAGGAATAGGGTGGAGCGCCCCCGGAAGCGCCGCTGAGAACCTGGGAATAGACCTGTCTAACCATGCCCGCAGGCAGACTACAGGAGACTCCAAGAGGCGGGGCGATGGAGAAGATCAGGGGGAGACGGGCGGAAACTGAGGCTCCGGAGGAATCGACCGCAACCACCAGGACGCCGGAAGTGCCTGCGGCGGTGACGATGCCCTGCATGGTGCCAGAGCCATTGCCGTTGATACCGGCGGGCAGGCCGGAGAAGGTGAATGTGTAAGGTGGCTTGCCTCCTGCGGTGCCGACGGAAGCGAGATACGGAGAAAATACGATGCCGGGTGGCAGCGAGGTGCTGGTGAAACCGAAGACGGAGAATGTGAGTGAGCCTGCGGCGGTGTTACCGGCGGAATCGGTTACCTGCAGACTGACGCTATAGCTGCCTGGCTGGGTGGGAATTCCGGCTATGGAGCCACTGCTGGAGGAGACGCCGGTGGGGAGACCGCTCGCTTCCCAGGAATAGGGAGGGGTGCCGCCGGATGCGGAAAGTCCGCCGTTGATAGAGTTGCCGAGTGGGAAAGTACCAAGGTCCTGACTGCCGGTCACTGTGAGGGGGCCGCCAGCCGGGCCGATGCCGGTAGGCGGAGTCACAGCTCCGAAACCGTCGAGATAAACGTAGCCCGCGTGACCGCCGTAGGGGCAGTCAGAGGCCAGCAGAGTAAGCGTGAAAGTGTGGCCCCTGCGTTCGGAGACGTCGAGATCCTGAACTTGCCAGGAGGTGTAGAACCAACCTTGCGTGGACTGGGTGAAGAGTCCCGCGTTGGCGGCGTTAGCGGAGTTGTAGGCGACCTGGTAGATGTTCTCGCCGGTGGTAACGTCCTTCAGTTGGAGGACGAAATTGTCCGAATCCGTCGGACCGTGGGACGACTGTAGTACTGCGGCCCAGGCGAAATAGATGTGCGCGTCCGTGTAGTTGGAAACGGTCTGGCTGATCACCGAGATGGAATTATTGTTCACCTCATCGTTGACCTTGGCCGTCTTGTTGCCGCTATAGACGTACTGGAGATTGTTATCGGTTCGGGGGTCCGTGAGGGGTCCGGGGCCCAGCACGTTGTTCACTTTGTACCCCAGGTTGAAGTTCGAACCGCCGGGCAAGTACTTCGAGGGGTCGATGGGCCACTCGCCTCTCCAGTAGCCGCCGCCCTGGGTCCAGCCGGTGAAATCTCCGGTCTCAAAATTCCCGTTGGTAAATTGTCCGGATTGCGCGTGCAGGAGGGAGCCGCCCAACAGGGCGAGCATGACAAATGATTTGAAGGCAGAAAAACGTTTCACGATGGTCTCCGATGGTTCAGTGATATAGGTGGATGGGCACACAGCCTTGGTATTACCTTGATCCTCCGGCGAATACACTGTTCGCTAACCAAGAGGATACGCCATTTACTTACGTCCGGGAACACTATTTTGTGCTATGCCACTCGGTTGTGGCGGAAATATCCCCGACATTACACTACGGTCGGGCGTGGTGACCGGGGCGACGGTGCGAAATGGCACGCTTCCCGGTTCGATAAGCGCTCACGGTAGCTGGTTGGAGTCTCCGGGGGGCGGGTTGAGGCAAATCGCGGGAAAGCGAGTATTCCCTCACTCCCGCATACAGGGCCTCGGCGATTCGTTGGCGATACTCCGGCAGGCTGAGGTTGAACTCATCGGCAGGATTGCTGAGGAAGCCGATCTCCGCGAGGATAGAGGGCATTTCGGCGCGGGTGAGCACGACGAAGGGGGCATGTCTTGCCCCGCGGTTTCGGGCGGCGGAATTCGACAGAGTGGCGAGAGCGAAGATGGATCGCTGGATGGTTTCGGCCACTTTGCGGGACTCGGAACGGTCCTGTTGGCCTTCGGGGTTAAGAAACCAGGTCTCTGTGCCGGCGGCGCTCTGGACGGGCGCGGAATTAGCGTGGATGGAGAGAAACAGATCCGCGTGACCGGCGTTGGCGATTTCGGCACGTTCGGGGAGCGCAACGAAGGAATCGTTATCGCGGGTAAGCAGGACGTCAGTCTTCAGGCGGAGCAGAATGAGAGCGCGCAGGCGGAGAGCGACATCGAGAACGATGTCTTTTTCGGCGACGCCCTGGGGTCCCACGGTGCCATCGTCAGCGCCGCCATGGCCGGCATCAATAACGATACGGCGCAGGCAAGGTTCCGTTGGGCTGAAAGCGGACTCCGGGAGGGGGGCGATTTGAAGCGCGGGCGGCCCCTGCTGGAATCTCGCGGGGGGCCAGACGAACGGATCGAAAACCCCGCGCCTGGCGGACAGGCCAGCGACAAAATCGCCGGCGGCACCGAAAGGCGATGCGTAGGAGGTGGCACCGGTGGTCTTGCCACCGGTCTGATCGTTTTCATCAGCATTCGTCGCCCGCAGGACCATTTGGGCAGGTATGAGGGCTAATGGGGCGATAGCGAATATCATCGCCATTCGCCCAACCAGTACGGCGGCATTCTGTTGCACCCGGACACGCATCAGGCGGTTTGGGTCCTCACATTCAATGAAGTGCTAAGGGGAGACAAAGTTCTCAACCCTGGAACACAACTAATGCAGAATGTTTCAAAATTGCTGAACGACAGGGACGTCCGGCGCAGTTGTTGCCCCAACAGCTTTTTCGGTCGTACCATCGGTAACACCATCGGTCAGACCAAAGTGCAACCATGGAGAGCCAAAGCCTGGGAATCACCGGCAACATATTCCCGGCGCGATATCAGGAGTGACGCTAATTGATTTTTGGAATTAAATGGTGGGCTTGCACAGACTCGAACTGTGGACCTCTACCGTGTCAAGGTAGCGCTCTAACCAACTGAGCTACAAGCCCGGTGCCGGGGAAACTGGCGCGGAAAAACCAGTATAGCAACTGATCTGTTACGAGCTGGTAATTGCCACAATCGTGCCGGGGGAGTTGCCTTCCAGGCGGTTATTCACGAAGAGAAATGCGGGTTGGCCATCGACCAGCGCGACATCCACAAGTTCGCGGAGAGCGCGGCGAACGGGCTCGTTGACATCCTGGACCTTGGCGTAAGGAGAGAACGACTTTACTGCGTCCTCATAAGGGCGACCGCGTTTCAATAGCGCCCGGGCCACGATCCGGTCGGCAGTGCGGGAGCCTTCCATCGCCATCTGCTCGCTGATTTCGGGCATGCGGGACCAGGCGTTGTAGACGTGCGGGATGTTGTGGGCACGCAGGCAATCGAAGTAGCGCGGGTGCAGGAAATCGGCATTGCGAATTTCGACGGCGCAGGGCCAGCCGGGCGGGAGGGCAGCAAGAAATGGATCGAGAGCCTTCGCGAAATCGGCCGGGCCGGCGAAGGTCTTCTGGGCGAAGGCGCCGAATTCGAAGATCAGGACGCCGATGCGTTCCCGATATGGCTCCAGCATGCGGAGAAAGGCCCGTTCGAAGAGGGCGGCATCGAGAAAAGTGGGATTCGGTAAGCCGGCGAGCGCGCCGTAACGGGGCTGGACGGGCCAGACCGGGACGGTGATGTGTTCGGGGACTTTGAGGCCCCAGCGGAAATCCGGCGGCGTCTGGCGGAAGAGTTTGGCCCAGAACGCTTCGGAGGGGAACTGGTAGAAGGCGAAATCGCCGCAGACGGCGGGGAAGATTTCAGCGTATTCGCCGAGGCAGGTTGCTTCGAAGAGTTTTTTGGAGAAACGACCGCGGGTTTGGTAGCGGGAGCGCTGGTAGATCTGATCGAGCCAGCCTTCGTATTTCCAGGAACTGCCGCCAATATAGACGCCGCGGCCAGCGAGGTCGCGGAGACGGAGACGAAGGGCGTCCCGGTCAAAACCGGAGGGCTCGTCCAGATCGAAAAGAGTGTTCAAAAGTGCCCGTCCGCGTTAATTGGCACGCATGGAACGGAAGCCCCAGGGGTCTGCGCCAGCCTCGAAGACGCCGCCGGGGGTGACACGCACCAGCACCGGAGCGGCGCCGCTGTTCCAGCGGGAACGGGTTTCCACTTTGTGGCCGCGCTTAATGAGCTCCTCGATCACGGCGGGGGCGGTGCGTTCGTCGAGAAGCAGGTCGCCCGGACTCATGGCGTGGTTGTCAAAGCTCGCCACCAGGTGCCGGGTCTGGAAGCGGGGCGCTTCGATGGCCTGCTCGGCATTCATGCGGAACAGGACGGCGTTGAGAAGAACCTGTATGAGCGACTGCTCCTGGTTGTCGCCGCCGGGCGTGGAGAGCACGGCATAGGGGGAGCCATCCGCGCGGGTGACGAGGGTGGGGCTGAGAGTGACGCGGGGACGTTTCCCGCCGGCCAGTTCGTTGGGGTGGCCCGGGACCAGGAGGAAGCTTTGGGCGCGTTCGGTGAGCGGAATTCCGGTGGTGCCCGCGATGACGCTGGGCAGCCAGGCGCCGGAGGGGGTGGCGGAGAACATGATGCCTTCTTTATCGATGACGTCGACGCAGGTGGTGTCGTGGGCCATCAGAAAGTCGTCGATTTTGGTGTGGGCGATGACGGAGAGAGAGGGGTGCACGCCGGGGAAGCCGTCGATTTTGCCAGGGAGGAATTCCTGGGAAGCATTCTTGCCGATGAGGGCGCGGCGTTCGTCAGCGTACTTCTGGCTGAGCAGGGTGGCTTCGGGAATTTTCACGAATTTGGGGTCGCCGTAGTAGGTGTCGCGGTCGGCGTAGGCGAGTTTGAGGGCTTCGACAAGGGTGTGGATATAGTCGGCGGAGTTGTAGCGAATGCCGGTGAAATCGACGCCGTTGAGGATGTTGAGAGCTTCGATCATGGCGGGTCCCTGGCTCCAGAAGCCGGGTTTGTAGACCTTTAATCCATGGAACTCGGTGGAGACGGCTTCTTCGGGAGCGAGTTTGAAGGCTGCCATGTCTTCATAGCGAAGCAGGCCTTTGTTTTCCTTGCTGAACTTGTCGATAGCTTTGGCGATTTCGCCGCGATAGAAATAATCGCGCACGGCGTCGATGGCCTGCACGCGGGTGGCTCCGGTCGAGAGGGCTTTCTTTTCGGCATCGGCCATGCCCCGCAGGGTGCGGGCGAGAGCGGGCTGGCGGAAGATTTCGCCAGGTAACGCCACGTGACCGTTGGGGATGAAATGCTCCATGGAAGTGGGCCAGAGGGTAAAGAACTCCTTGCTGGAATCGATGGCACCGGAGCGCATTTCGTCAATTGCAGTGCCATCGGCAAGTTCGATGGAAGGAGCGATCACTTCGGCGAAAGATTTTGTACCGTACTCCCGCAGGGCGACGAGCGAGGCGTCGGGCAGGCCGGGTACGAGGGCGCACATCAGTCCGGCAACGGGTACGAAGCCCTTCAGACCGTTCTTCGCCGGGGGTTCCAGCACTTCGCCGATTTGCAGGGGGCGATTGCGGAAGAGTTCGGCGGAGGCCAGTTGTGGCATGGTGCCGACGCCTGCGATGGAGTGCACTTTCCCGTCTTTGGTGCGGATCAGGATGGGCGCTTCCCCGCCCCAGCCGACGTGTGAATATTCCGTGGTAGCGGCGGCAAAGATGGAGGCGACGCCGCCATCGACAGCATTGCCTCCGGTTTCCATCATGCGGGAGCCTGCATTGGTGGCATAGTCGCTGCCCGCGGCGACGGCGTAGTGGGTACCGCGCGCGGAGAACCGCACCAACCTGTCCTGGGTCTGGGGCTTTTGCGCAACCGCAGAGACCGCGAAAACGCCTACAGCCACTACCGTGATGCCGAGCAGTATCGGTTTCAGTTTCATGTGTGCCGCCTGTACGTATAATAATGCGTGTTCCGTGGAAGACCCGCAACAACCCGTTTCGGAGACCGCTCCTGCCGATGACGATCCGATGCTTTATTGCCCGGTTTGCTCGATGCGGCTGGAGAGCCGTAAGTGTAAGCTCTTCTGCGCGCAGTGCGGGTATTACATGAGTTGCTCAGATTATTATTGAGGGATGGCCAACCTCCAGGAAACTCTTGCACTTTTTCGTAACGGTTCCGCGCTGCTGACGACGTCTCTTGAAGATCTGACCGACGCGGAGTCGACGATCGCGCCGCCGGGCAAGTGGAACATCCGGCAAATTGTGCGGCATGTGGCGGACACTGAAATTGTGGTGGGGATGCGGTTGCGGCATATCATCGCGGAGGACAGCCCGACGCTGATTCCGTTCGATCAGGAGGCGTGGGCGGAACGGCTGGGGTATGAAACAGCGGATCCGTTCGATTCACTGGCCCGTTTCGTTTCACTGCGCGACGACACGGCGCGTCTGCTGGACGGCCTGCCGGATGAAGATTTCGAGCGCCCCGGCGTGCACCCGGAACGCGGGACAAAGACCCTGCTCGAATGGGTTCGGATTTTCGGTGTGCATGTGGAGACGCATGCGAAGCAGATTCATTCACTGCGGGCCGGAACTTAAAGCCTGACCAGGAATTCCTGGGCAGCCGGACGCTCCGGCACGGTGATGGGAACCGTGACCGGAGGTATGGCCGGATACTGCTTTCGGTACTCCGGGTCGAGCCGCTTCGGCAGTGCGTAGATGGTGTATTCGCCGGGTGCGGGAAGGCGGTAGACCAGAGAGTATGTCTTGCCGATCTCAAAACGCTGCGCCTGGGGCGGTCGGGCGAGGAATACGCGGTTCACTTCGTGTGACTGACCGATAAAGACGTCCGCGTGAGTGGCCTCGGAATCGCCGGGATCGATCACGATGCCGATCTCCAGCAGACTCTCAGGCATGCCTGCCCACACTTCGTCCCGGCCGATCCAGGTGCGGTCCTGCTGCATGCCCAGGTAGACATCGCAGGTGGTGCAGGGGATCTCCACCGACGCTTTGGCCCGACCGGTCAGCATTTCCTTCGCCCGGACCAGCTTCGCGGTTTCCAGGCTCTGCCGCAGGCCGGTTTCGAAAACATTCACCCCGAAATCCGCCCAGAAATTGCGGCAGCAACCCATCAGTCGGCCATCCCAGTTGAGGACGGGAGCTCGCCAAAGCTGATAGCAGATCGAGCGGTCATACGCGAACCCCTTCGTCTGCCGAAACTCTTCGCGGGTGGCTGGAAGCCCGGTCTGAATCTGGACGAGTTTCCGGTCGCGAACCGGGGACACTTCGTCGTCCCAGGAGATCTTCGGGGAGAAGGACATACCGAGTTCGGTCGCCAGCTTTTTCGCGGCGGTAATTTCATGCTCATTATGCCCGAAAACGACGAATTGCCAGCGCAATAAAGGGAAGCCGGATTTGTGCTTCCGGCGAACTTCATTGAGCTTGCGGATATTGCCAATGACGCGGTCGAAATCGCCCTTCACGCGGTATTGCGGGTAGGTCTCTGCTGAGGCCCCGTCGAGCGAGACAGAGAGGCTTCGAAAGCCGAACTGAACAAGAGCCTCCAGGGTCTCTTCGGAGACGTGGTTCATGTTGACGCCGTTGTCTGCCGCCAGCGTCACTGTTCTGTCTCTCGCGATGCGCAAAATCTCACTCAGGCGGGGGTTGAGGAACATCTCGCCGTAGTTGGAAAGTTCAACGTGCAGCACCTCCGGATTCGCAACGAGGAGAGCTTCAAAGCGGGCCGGATCCAGGTGCCCGGCTCCCATGCCGGGACGGGTCGCTCCGCTGGCCGTGGGACAGGCGGGGCAGGCGAGCTGGCAGTGGGCCGAGGCGTCGATTTGAATTGTGGTTGCGACCCGGGCCATCGGATGTAATCGTAACCTGGCCGGATGACCCCTCGCGACCAGACCGCCCGAGCATCCGGCATGGTACCGTCACGTGGTAGTTTTTGCAGTATTTACTCTGGAGGAGAAGTATGAATTCATTAGAAAAAGCGCGGCGGTTTCTGGCGCGCAAAACCGCCACTCTGGCGCTCACAATCTTACCCCTGGCAGCAGTAGCAATGCCCGCCCAGGCAGCCTCGGTTAATTTTCTATCATTCAATACGGGCGCGTGTCTCGTTGGCCAAAGTGCAGGCACCTCTAACCTTTCGACCACCGGTTCCTGCGTTGCCAGCTCAGGCACGGGTGGTAACAGCGGCGCGAACGCTTTGTCGCTCTCCGGTAACGGTCAGGCGACATCAGAAGGTGGAGGCGTGGGCTTGGTTTTCGGGAGCAGTGGGTCTGCGACCGGCAGTTTTACAGGCAACCTGCCGGTGTCATGGGACTTTACGGTAAGTTCGGATGCTTCAGCCATTTTCTATAACCTGTCGATCTCGGCATTTACGGACAGCGTCGGCGGGAGCGGCGGGAGTGTGTTCGCCACCAGCACCGGAAGCGTCGCATCGGGAACGCGGGTAATCGGAAGCAGCGCCCTTTTCCTGTTCCCCGACACGCTTTCATGGTCGATCGACCTCACGGTCTCGACTTCGACAGGTACGTCCCTCAACGTCGATATTCCCGTCGGCAGCACAATTGACGTCAATCCAAACGTGGCTTCCACTCCGGAACCCGCATCGTTCGCACTGCTCGGACTGGGCACCCTGGCGCTGGGCCTGATCCGTCGCCGGAAAACAGCGTAGGCCCGTTTTCGTGAAGCTGGCGTAAGTGAAGCTAACCGGAGCGCGCATTCTCCTCGTCCTGCCGCAGTTGCCGCAGGATCCCGCGAGCGGGGCGGCGCGCTCCACCCGCACCATGTGCGAAATGCTGGCTGCAGCCGGCGCTGAGGTTCGCGCCGTCGCCACCACCGCCAGCGAGAGAGCCGGACGAGCCGATTCTGTGCGGTTCCTTCGCGATCTCGGCATCCATCCCACCATCCATAAAGCCCGCAAGGGCGCCCGCCCCGAACTCGAATTCACCGACAGAGCCGTTCATTACCGCCTGATGGATACCGCGCTGCGTGATATGAATGCGTGGCAAAAGGTGCAGGGGACGCAGTTCGACCGGATGTTCGACGAAGAACTGCATGCCTTTCGTCCCGATGTGGTCCTCGGTTTCGGCGGTCTTCCGGGCGATATCCGCCGGTTTGAACGGGCCCGCAGACAGGGCGCCCGCGTGGTGTTTTCGTTGCGAAACGTCGCATACCTTTCCGGCAGCGAATTTCTGCATTCGATGGACGGAATCCTGACGCCCAGCCGGTTCCTGACGGATTTCTACCGGACGGCTATCGGCCTCGAAAGCACGCCCCTGCCGCTGCCGATGGAACTGGCGGATGTGGTGGCGGAAGAACACGACCCCATCTTCTTCACAATGATCAATCCGTCGCCGGAGAAAGGCTTAATGGTGCTGGCGCGTTTGGCGGAAGAGTTGAGCCTGCGTCGCCCGGATATTCCGCTCTTGGTAATTGAATCGCGCGGGTCGGCGGGCAGGCTGGTACAGGCAGGAATGCTGGGCGGATTTGACCTGCGGCGGCACGAGAACCTGATGATGTCGCCGCCTCTGGCGCAGCCGAAGGATATTTATCTGCCGTGCCGGTCGATTCTGGCTCCATCACTCTGGCAGGAACCGGCAGGGCGCGTGGCAGTGGAGGCGCTGCTGAATGGCATCCCGCCCCTGGTGAGCGACCGCGGGGGGCTGCCGGAAGTTTGCAACGGCGCGGGTTTCTATTTGCCGATTCCGCCGGAGATCACGCCGGACCAGCGCGTGCCGGTGTCGCCCGAAGTGGTGGAACCATGGATCGAAATTATGTTGCGGCTGGAAAGCGACGAGGAGTTTTACAAGGCGGAAAGCGAGCGGGCTCTGGAGGCGGGGAAGATCTACCAGCCAAAGAATCTTGCGCCGCGATATGTCTCGTACTTCGCGGATCTGCTGAACGGGTAGGCGGCGATAGAATGCAGTATGCCCGACTGGAAAACCAACGGTGTGCGCATTGTCCGCGCCGGTGAACTGGATACCAACACACCGCAAACGCCGGGGATGACACGCGCCGCCGCCATCACGCATGCGAAGACCGGGGCGAGCAAGCTTTGGGCCGGAACCGTAAAGGTGGACCCTGCCGCGAAGACGGCCGCGCATCATCATGGCGACCTGGAGACCGTTCTCTACATCATTAAAGGCAGAGCACGCATGCGATGGGGCGAACATCTGGAATTTTCTGAAGAGGCCGGTCCGGGCGATTTCATTTTTGTCCCGCCCTGGGTGCCGCATCAGGAGATGAATGCGCGCACGGACGAAACCGTGGAAGCGGTGGTGATCCGCAGCGGGCAGGATCCGATTGTGATCAATCTGGATATTGCGGAGGCCAATCAGGAGCCGATACCGTTCCATCCACCTGCGGACGCACAATAGTGGGAGTCTTCCTCATATTGCTGCTGGCGGCAGTGCTGGGCGGGGCCTCGAACGCGCTGGCGGGCGGGGGGACATTCCTGACTTTCCCGGCGATCTTGCTGGCGGGCGTGGCGCCGGTGCGGGCCAATGCCACGGCCTCACTGGTGCTGCTGCCGGGGGCTTTTGTTTCGGCATGGGTGTATCGCGACACCATAGCGAATGGCACCAGCAGAAAGTTCCTCTGGCAGATGATCGGAGCCAGCCTGATTGGTTCGCTGGGGGGCAGCATCCTGCTGCTGATGACGCCGAATTCCACGTTTTCGAGCCTGGTGCCGTGGCTTTTGCTGGGCGCGACGGCAGTTTTTACGGCTGCTCCGAAGCTCAGGCAGATGGCGGCTAACTCCGGGCACCATCCGGAGCACAACGCGTCTCTGCCGGGGTTGCTGGTGGGGCAGGCGCTCATTTCGGCTTATGGCGGGTATTTCGGGGCGGGCATGGGCGTCCTGATGATCGCGCTGTACCTGGTTTCGAGCACGATGGATATTCAGACGGCGGCGGGGATGCGGATGATTTGCTCCTGCGCGATTAACACCCTGGCGGTGGTGATTTTCGCGTTCCGGGGAGCGATGGATTACCGGATCGGGATGCCGATGCTGCTGGCGGGGGTGGTGGGCGGTTATGTGGGGGCACGGCTTGTCAGGCGGCTGGACGCGCAGTTGGCCCGGCGGTCGATTCTGATTTACGCGTGGGCTCTGACGGCGTGGTTCTTCGGCCGGATGCTGGTACAAACCATAAAACTGTGACGAAACGCGACTCGCTGGAACTCCTGGTGCTCTCCGCGATCTGGGGAGCTTCGTTCATTCTGATCAAGCTGGCCGGGGAGGCGTTTCCGCCGTCGTGGGTAGCGTTGCTGCGGCTGATTGCCGGGGCGATTGTGCTTTGGATCGCCCTGTTGGCAATGAAGAGGCCGCTGCCGCCCAGGCGCATTCTGCCGTCGCTCGCCCTGATTGCGTTCCTGAATAATGCGATTCCGTTCACCCTGATCGCGTGGGGGGAGCAGACGATTCCAAGTAATCTGGCGAGCGTGCTGAACGCAACGACCACGCTGTGGGGCATGTTGTTCGCATTTTTGCTGGGCCACGACAGACTGAGTCCACGCATGTCAGCGGGCGTTTTCCTGGGATTCGCGGGGGTGGCGCTGGTGGTTTCGGCGGGACAGCAAAAAGGGGAAGTGCAGTGGCTGGGTGTGGCGCTGGTGGCGCTGGGCAGCATTTCTTATGCAGTGGCGACGGCTCTGGCGAAAACGCGTTTGAAGGGCTTCGATCCTCTGGGTTTGGCGGTGGCGCAGCTGAGTATCGGCGTATTGTGGATGATTCTGCCGGCGGCGCTGGGTCCGTGGCCTTCGCGGGTCACGCTGCAGGCGGTGGGCGCGGTCAGTCTGCTGGGAATCTTCGGGACCGGGCTGGCCTATTTGCTGTTTTACGGACTGCTGGCCCGGCTGGCATCGGTGCAGGTACAGGCGGTGACTTATATCCTGCCCATCTGGGGGCTGTTCTGGGGCGCGGTGGCGGGTGAAGCGGTGGGGATATTGTCGGTGGTCGGGGTAGGCGTGGTGCTGGCCGGGCTGATTCTGCTGCGGGGGCCGGGTCAGAAAACGTCAGTTCGGCGATAGTGGCCAGCCACGTCGAGGTCGAATTTTCCGCGCACAATGTCATCCAGGTCGATTTCGGCGTAGAGAACGCCTTCGCCGGTTGCCGGACCGGCGATCACTTCGCCCCCAGGTGACACGATAACGCTGCGACCGTCGATGGTTCCGCCTGCGTCGCGAAGGTCATCCGGCCAGTCGGCTTTCGTCAGGTGCTGGCAGGCGCTGAGGACGAAGCAGCGGCCCTCATACGCGATGTGGCGCATGCTGACGAGCCAGATTTCGCGCTGGTCCACGGTAGGCGCGCACCAGAGTTGCACGTTCTGGTCGTAGAGATGCTGGCGGTAGAGCGGCATGTAGTTTTCCCAGCAGATGGCGACCCCGAGGCGTCCGACTTCGGTTTCCGATACCTGCATGGTGGAGCCGTCGCCCTGTCCCCAGATGAGTCGCTCCGTGCCGGTCGGCATGAGTTTGCGGTGTTTGGAGATCAGGCCCGCGTCGGGGGAGAAGACCAGGCTGGTGCAATAGAGGGTGCCGCCGGCTCGTTCGATGACGCCGATGACGATGTGGAGACGAAGCTCTTTCGCCCAGTCCGCCAGCTGTTGGGTTTCGGGCCCGGGGCAATCGATGGCGGATTTGAAGTAGCGGAGGAAAAGGTCGCGGCCTTCCGGGGTGCGGTTACCGACTGTGGCGCCGAACGAAAGGGATTTCGGATAGCCGCCAATCAGGGCTTCGGGAAAGACGGCCAGTCGCGCGCCGCCGTCAGCTGCTTCGCGGCAGAAATGCCCGACGCGGGCCATGGTGGCTTGCGTATCGAATAAAACAGAACCCACCTGTACTACTGAAACTCTCATTTCCGTCAGGTTAGCGTGCCCGGAAAGCGGAACCGTTACGGCGCATGCGGCATCCTTGAATAAGGAACAGAGTGAATACCTTACCCTGCAGCAACGTGTTATCGTCGAATCTTGTGAAAACCTTGCGAATCCCGGCACTCCTTTTTTGTACGGCCTCAGCCTTTGGGGCGGGTGAAACCGGCCTTCTTGACATGATGAATCAGGAACTGCAGCGCAACTACCAGGCGCTGAAGCAGAAGGGAGACACGACGCCGTATTTCCTGGCTTACGAGATCAGCGACCTGGAGACGCATGAAGTGGGCGCGACTCTGGGGGTGTTGAATTCGCAGGCGAATTCGCACAATCGCTTTCTGGATGTGACGGTTCGGGTGGGAGATCAGAAGCTGGATAATTACCGGCGCGTGCGGGGTGATCGCATTCAGTTCACGTCGGGCACGCCGGTGTCGATTGAGGACGTTCCGGGGGCGATTAAGCCCCGTATGTGGCTGGAAACAGACCGGGTGTACCGCGCCGCCGCCGACCGGCTGATCCGGATTAAGACCAACCAGCAGGTGAAGGCTGCCGACCGCGACCAATCTGCCGATTTCTCTTCTGAAGAGGCGTACGCGCACTCCGAACCGGTTTATAAGAATACTTTCGATGAGCCGAAGTGGTCGGGACTGGCGAGGGAGTGGTCGCGCGATTTCCGTGAGTTCCCGGATCTGCTGGCTTCCGGAGTTTCGGTTTCCACGCAGGCAGACAACCGCTATTTCGTGAACACAGAGGGAACCCGCGTGGAGCATGGCCGCGGATTTGCCCGCATCGTGATCTCGGCTTCGGCGAAGGCGAAAGACGGCATGGATGTTTCGGATTTCGAGACATTCGAAGCGTTCGAGCCTTCCGGGCTGCCTTCGGCAACGGCGATTCACGCGGCGGTGAAGAAGGTAGGCCAGAACGTGGAAAAACTTCTCGTCGCGAAGCCGGCGGAGCCGTTTGTCGGTCCGGCGATTTTCTCGGGTCGCGCTTCGGGCGTCTTCTTCCATGAGATTTTCGGACACCGGATTGAGGGGCATCGTCAGAAAGATGAAGCGGAAGGGCAGACCTTCACCGCGAAAGTCGGCGAGAAGATTCTGCCGGATTTCCTCTCGGTGACTTTTGACCCGACGCAGAAGCAGGCTGCGGGGATCGATCTGAACGGCTGGTATGAATACGACGACGAAGGGGTGCTGGGCAAGCCGGTCAAGGCCGTGGAAAACGGCGTGCTGAGGAGCTTCCTGATGTCGCGTTCGCCGATTGAAGGATTCGACCACTCGAATGGACACGGGCGACGGCAGCCGGGTCTGGAAGTGGTTTCACGGCAATCGAATCTGATTGTCAGCAGCACGAAAGCGGTGCCGTTTGCACAGCTGCGCCAGATGCTGCTGGATGAGATCAAGCGCCAGGGCAAGCCTTATGGCCTGTATTTCGACAACATCACGGGCGGGTTTACCACGACGCAGCGCGGCGGGTCGCAGAGCTTTAAGGTGATCCCGCTGATTGTTTATAAGATTTATGCTGATGGGCGACCCGATGAACTGATTCGCGGGGCGGATCTGGTGGGCACGCCGCTGGCGAGCTTTGCCAAGATTCTGGCGACTTCTGATAAACAGGAAGTTTTCAATGGCTACTGCGGCGCGGAATCGGGCAGTGTGCCGGTGTCTGCTGTTTCGCCGGCGATTTTGATTTCTGAAATGGAAATTGAGAAGAAGGATTCCGGACAGGATTTGCTGCCGTTACTGCCCTCTCCGCTGTCTGCCGCGCCGTTGACCGGAAAAGGAGACACGAATTGATTTTTTTCAGACTGACCGGCGCAGTCCTGCTGGCGGCAGCCTGCATTTCCGCGCAGACTCCCGACCCCGTGTTCGACGCAATGAAGACAGAGATGAAGCGGTCAACGACGCTCACTCTGAATCAGCTGGAAAAGCCTTATTTCGTCAGCTATGCGATTGACGAAGGTCGCACGTTTAGTGCGACGGCAATGAATGGCGGGATCATTGGGGCGAACGCCGGGAAGTTCCGGATCCCGGAAGTCCATATCCGCGTGGGCGACTACAAGTTCGACAATACAAACTACGCGGGCGGTGGTTTCGGTGGGGCCCGGTACGATCTGCGCGGGTTTCCGATGGACGACGATCCGCTGGTGATTCGGCAGTATCTGTGGCTGGCCACCGATTCGGCCTATAAGGGATCTCTGCAGCAGATCGCGCGGAAACGCGCCGCGCTGCGCAGCGTGACCGTGAATGAACAGTTGCCCGATTTCTCGCCGGCCACCAGGTATACGCTTTTACAGGAATACAAACCCCTGACCTTCGACGACAAGCTGTGGAAGGACCGCACACGCGCGCTTTCGGCAATTTTCAACGACTTCCCCGCCCTGCGGACTTCGTCAGTAGAGTATTCGGTGGTGGACGGGCTGCACCGTTTCGTGAATACGGAAGGTACTGAAATCCGGAAAGCAGAGAATATTGGTTCGCTGAATATCCGCGCTTCGGCGCAGGCGGCGGATGGCATGATTGTCCGCGACTGGGCACTTTTCTACACAAACGACGCCACGAAGATGTTCCCGGAAGCGGAACTCACGAAGGCCGCGCGGGATGTGGGCACGGAGGTTTTGAAGATTGCGGCAGCGCCGATGGGCGAGAACTATTCCGGCCCGATTCTCTTCGAAGGCGTGGCTTCAGCGCAGCTGATGGCAGAGATTCTGGGCCGCAATGTGCATATTGGCCGCAAGCCGGTGGCGCCGGCGGGACAGCCTTCGCAGGCCGCGTCCACTGAGCTGGAGGGGCGCCGGGGCGTCCGCATCATGCCGGAGTTTTTCGACGTGATGGATGATCCCGCCAGGCCGGGTTTTGGCGAGGAAGTTGTGGATGACGAAGGCGTGCCGGACCGGAAGATTTCGCTGGTGGAAAAGGGCGTCCTGAAAGACTTTCTGCGCACGCGGGAGCCGGTTCGGGGCTACACGGAATCGAATGGCCATGCGCGCCTTGCGGGCAGCCAGCCGGCACCGACGAACCTGATCATCACGGCGCGTGAAACCAGTTCTCTCGCGGACATTCGCAAAAAGATTATTGATTTGCTGCAGCAGCGCGGCCTGAGTTACGGGATCATTATTCGCAAGATGGACTTTCCCTCGACCGCGCCGCTGGACGAAGCACGCAAGATGCTGGCTGGTGCGGGCGCGGGACGGACTGCCGTGAGCCAGCCGCTGCACGTTTACAAACTGTACGTGGACGGGCACGAAGAACTGATTCGCGGCGTTCGTCTGCGCGGCCTGAACGCGCGGTCACTGAAGGATATCCTGGTGGCCGGCAATGACAGCGTGACCTTTAATTATCTGGAAAACAATGCACCGTTTGCACTGCTGGGGTTGGGAACCAGTTCAGCGGCGGTTTCGGTTGTGGCACCGTCCGTGCTGATTGATGACCTGGAGCTGACGAAGATCGACGACGAATTGCCGAAGTTGCCGCTGGTGCAGTCGCCGCTGCTTTCGTTGAAATGAAGATTCTCTCCCGCTACGTCTTTCGTGAGATTCTGACCAGCGCTTTTCTGGCCACCACGCTGGCGACATTCGTCATCTTTCTGCGCTTCATTTCGCCGCTGGTGGAGTTGCTGGTGCGGTCGGGGAATGTTCCGGTCTTCCTGGAGCTGTGCGTGCTGGCGCTGCCGCCGGTATTGCTGCTGAGTATCCCATTCGGGGTGCTGGTGGGAATCCTGGTCGGCCTTGGTCGCATGTCGAGCGACAACGAGTTGATCGCGATGCGGTCGGGCGGCATTTCATCCAGGGTTGTGGCGCCGCCGGTGATCACGTTTGCGGTGATCGCGATGCTGATCTCCGGAGCGTGCGGGGTATGGTTGAATCCGCTGGCGTTGCGCGCGCAGTACAAGCTGCGGAACCAGGTGGCGACGACGCAGATTACGGCTGACGTGACGCCGCAGGTGTTTCAGGAAAATTTCACGAACGACAATACGGTGCTGTATGTCAGCGACGTGGTTTCCGGTGTGGGGCCCACGGTTTGGCGCGGGGTTTTTATTGCGGATCTGACGCCGCCTGGCGAACGGAAAACCGGTCTGAAGAACCAGCCGATTGGCCCGAAAATCACTCTGGCGCGCGAGGCGATTGCGGTGCCGGACCCGGCGAATCACAGGATTCAGCTGACCATGCTGGATCAAAGCGTGCACGAAGCCCCGTATCATACGCGGGCGCCGCGTGCCACCACGGCGCTGCAGCAGAATAAGCAGGAAACGCAGCGGGCCAAGCCTTACAAGGAAATGCTCACCAAAGAGCTGCTGGCATTCATCAGGACGCAGCCGAAAGGTTCGCAGGAAAATATCGACGCCCGTGTTGAGTTTCATGGCCGGTTCGCTTTGCCGGTGGCCTGTCTGATGCTGGCGCTGGTGGGGATTCCGCTGGGGGCGTCGTCAAGGCGCGGCGGTCGATCAGCGGGTTATGTGTGGGCGATTCTGCTGGCGTTCTTCTGCTATTACCTGGCATACGCGAGCCTGACGAACACAGCTTCACGGTCACGCTCCATTTCGCCGGAACTGGCGTCCTGGTTACCAAACACTGTCTTCTTTATCTTCGGACTGGCCATGATCGCGCGGATGGAAATTCCGGGTGACCGCGATCTGATTGGCGAAGTCCGGATGACGTTCAATGCGCTCTTCGCCCGTATTTCCGGCAAGCTGGCGCGGGGCCGGGAAACGGCGGCGGTGCCCGTGGGAATGCGTTTCGTGGTGTTCCAGCTGATGGACAGCTACATACTTTCGAACTTTATTTTCTACTTCTTCCTGTGGCTGGCCGCGTTCGTCTCCATGACGCAGATTTTCAACTTTTTCGATCTGCTGGGGGACGTGGTGAAGAACCATATCTCACTCTCGCGCTTGCTGACTTACCACCTCTTCCTGACGCCGCTGCTGATCTACGACACCTTGCCGGTGGCGGTGCTGCTGGCCGTGCTGGTGACATTTGGCGTGATGACGAAGAACAATGAAGTGATGGCGTTCAAGGCGTGCGGTGTGAGCGTGCGGCGGCTGGGACTGCCGGTGCTGGTGATGAG
The DNA here is from genome assembly GCA_038319515.1 of Bryobacterales bacterium. Taxonomy (GTDB): domain Bacteria; phylum Acidobacteriota; class Terriglobia; order Bryobacterales; family Bryobacteraceae; genus BOG-234. The sequence continues at coordinate 21,327 of JBBQDH010000001.1, read as the reverse complement.
CGGCATTCTAAGCGCGGCTCTGTTCGCTTCCGATTATTCGTGGATCCCGCAGGCCAATCAGATCCAGGACGCGATTCACAACGAAATCAAGGGCCGGCCGGTGCAGACCTACCTGCATCCGGAACGCAAGTGGGTGATCCACAATTCGCGCATTTTCTACTACCGGGGTTTCGATGCCGCGGAGAAGATGATGATTGAGCCGTTCGTCTTTGAGATCGACCCGAAGACGTTTCGGCTGGTGCGCGAGATCAATGCCAACCGGGCGCGCTGGCAGCCGACGATTAAACAGTGGGTCTGGGAACAGGGCTCGGTGCGGGATATCGACGGGGTGGATGAGAAGAAGCTGGAAGCGTTCACGGTGACTTCCTTCCCCGAGATTACTGAGGTGCCGGATGACTTCCTGATCGCGGTAAAGCAGAACCAGCAGATGAATTACGACGAGTTGGGCAACTACGTGAAGTACCTGCAGGAGCGTGGTTTCGACACGGTGAAGCTGCAGGTGCAGTACCACAAGAAATTCGCGGTGCCGGTGTTTGCGCTGATCATGGCCCTCATTTCGGTACCGTTCGGATTCCTGGTGGGAAATCGTGGAGCGATGGCGGGCATTGGCGTGAGTATCGCGATTGCCATGGCGTACCTGGGTGTGGATCGGCTGTTCGAGCAGATGGGGAATGTGAATTATCTTCCGGCCGCGGTGGCTGCGTGGACGCCCGATGCGCTGTTTTCGCTGGCCGGACTGTACTTGTTACTCCGTATGCGGAGCTAACGCGGAAACCCGCCTACCCGCGAGACCGTCATAGGATGTGACTATGCGTCTCACCCTTGGCACTTTTCTCGTCTGCACTTCATTGTTTGCACAAACGACACCTGCACAAACGAAGCCGCAGGAATTTGTCGTTTTGCTGGACGAACAGCCCGTCTCCGTCCGGTTCGCAGGGGCGATACCGCGCAATAGCTTCGCGGCGCAGACGTGGCGGACGCAATTGCTGGCCCGGCAGGCGCTGGTGAGGCAAAGTCTGACAGCGATGAAGGTGCCGGTCACGGGTTCAGCTAACACGTTTCTGAATGCGCTTTTCGTGACGGCCCCGATGGATCAGGTGGCGCAGATGCAGGCGATTCCAGGGGTGAGCACCGTTGCGCTGGCTCCCCGCATGAAACGCAAGCTGGACCGAGCACTCGATCTGCAGAAGGTGAAACAGGCCTGGAGCAGCCTGGGTGGCGCAACGCAGGCAGGCGCGGGGGTGAAGATCGCGATTCTGGACAGCGGAATCGATCAGGCGCATCCGGGTCTGCGCGATGCATCGCTAAAAGCACCGGCAGGTTTTCCGGTGGGCGACGCGAATTTCACGAACACCAAGGTGATTGCGGCCCGCAGCTATGTGTCGATGCTGTCGCTTAGCGACCCAAGGTACTCCACACCGGATGACATTACGCCTCGCGATCATGTGGGGCACGGCACGGCGCTGGCGATGATTGCGGCGGGCAATACAGTGCAGGGGCCGGCCGCCTCCATCACCGGCGTTGCGCCGAAGGCTTACCTCGGGAATTACAAGATTTTTGGATCGCCTGGAATCAATGACACAACCTCCACGGCTGTGCTGGTGCAGGCGCTGGAAGACGCTTATAAGGACGGCATGGACATTGCGGTTCTGAGCCTGGGTAACGTGGCATTTGGCAGTGCACTGGATACGGGATGCCAGACTGCGACACCGCTGCGGCCGTGGATTCCGGCCACCGGGTGCGACATTAATGCGATTGCGGTGGAGCATGCCGCCACGACGGGAATGGTGGTGGTTGTGGCCGCGGGGAACGAAGGCTGCCTGGGGCTCAACTGCCCGACTCTGGGAACCATCAATTCGCCGGGCACGGCACCCTCTGCCATCACAGTCGGCTCGGTGACCAACTCCCATGTGCTGTTCAGCCAGGTGCGTGCGAACGGGCAGGCTTACAACGGTATTTTCGGCAATGGCTTCAAGTTGAATGCGCCGCTGACGGCACCTGGCGTGGATGTAACGACGCTGGGCAATGATGGCTTGGCGTGCGCGGCGCTGCCGGCGAATTCGCTGGCGGGGTCGATAGCGCTGGTGACGCGAGGCACTTGCGAGTTTTATGTAAAGGTGGACAATGCTCAGACGGCGGGGGCCGTCGGGGTGGTCATGTACGACACGAAGTCCGACAATATTTTCCAGCCAACGTATCTGCTGGACGAAACCGCACTGCCGCTGCAATATATCGGGCTGACGGCGGGGACGGCGATCAAAGCGGCGATCGCGGCAAAGGCGGGACTGGCGGTGACGATGGACCCGGCCCTCACGGCGTTCGAAAACAGCGGGTTCGATCAGGTTGCGTTTGATTCTTCGCGTGGCCCCACAATCGGGAACGCGCTGCTGAAGCCGGATATTGCGGCAATCGGCGCGAACGTTTATACAGCCACCCAGAATTACGATCCCAACGGTGATTCTTACGACGTAAGCCGGTTCAATACGGTGAACGGCACCAGCTTCGCCGCCGCCATGGTGGGCGGAGCGGCCGCACTGGTGAAGCAGGCTCATCCTGGTTATACGGTGGCGCAGATTAAGAGCGCGCTGGTCAATACGGCAACGGCGGGCGTGGTGAAGGACCCGGATTCAGGGGCTCTGGCGCGCACGACGGCGGTGGGCGCGGGCAAGCTGGATGCGGCTTCCGCAGTGGCTTCAAACGTAACGGCGAGCCCTGCGGTGGCATCGTTTGGTCAGATCGCCGGAAAATTCCCGGCAGCGATCGCGATCACAGTGACGAACACCGGGTCTGCGAGCCAGACTCTTTCGGTGGCAGTGGCGCCGCGCGACCGGGATGGCAATGCGAGCCTGACGGTTTCACCCGCTTCGCTATCGCTCGCGCCAGGTCAGAGCCAGGTGGTGAATCTGACGATGGGCGGCAAGGTTCCGACGTTCGGAACGTATGAAGGGCAGATCAACATCACGGGCGGCAGTGTTCCGTTGCACGTTCCATATCTTTACATCGTGAGCGATAACAAAATCGCGAATTCAGCCCCCCTGTATGGTGACTACTATTTCGGGGTGGTGGGGGAGACTCCCGATTACATCAGCATGCGGATTACCGACCAGTTCGGCGCGCCCGTTGTGAACGCGCCGGTGCAGTGGTCGGCATTGAATGCGGGCGTGGTCGATGTCCGGAATTCCGATGTTGCAACCGACATCTATGGCGTAGCCACGGCAACCGTTCAGCAGGCAACCACGCCGGGCAACAACATCTTCCAGGGCGTCACGACGGGCGGCTACGGATGGCAGTTCCTGCAAAACGTGAACTATCAGCCATACATTTCGAACGGGATCCTGAATGCGGCCACACAGCAGGCGGGGAGCCTGGCGCCGGGCTCTTATGCGACGATCTCCGGGTCCGATTTTTCCTCGGTGCCGCTGCTGCCGAACACGGTCTGTATTCCCGATACGCCCTGCCTGCCGATCGCTCTTGGAGCGGTGAACGTGAGCTTCGATGCAGGAGGGATCAGCGTGCCCGCGCCGATCTCGTACATGAGCTACAACCTGATCAATATTCAGATTCCGTGGGAGATGGCGGGGCAGAGTTCAGCGACCGTGAAGGTGACTTATCACGGAATATCCGGGCCCACGGTGACGCTGCCTTTGGCGCCGACATCGCCGGCGTTCTTTGAATTCACAGACGCGACGAACAGCCAGCTGACCGGTGTGGCGCAGGATCTGAACTATCAGCTGATTACGAGCAGGAATGCAGCGGCGCGGGGCAAAGTGATTATTCTGTATGCGAACGGACTGGGCCCGGTGGACAATACGCCCGGGACCGGGGCGCAGTCCAGTTCCACAAAGCTTTCCCGCACGACAACGTTACCGGTGGTGATGATTGGGGGCAAGCAGGCCGCTGTGGCGTTCAGCGGGCTGACGCCGCAGACGATCGGGCTTTACCAGATCAATGTGACAGTGCCTGCGGGTGCGCCGACGGGTTTACAGCCGATGACGTTGAGCATTGGCGGGGTAACCGGGAAAGCTTCGCAGATCCCCGTTCAGTAAGCGGGTTCAGTAGCGTTTCAGACGCAGGCTGTTCAGGACGACCGAGACGCTGGAAAGCGCCATGGCTCCGGAAGCAATCATGGGCGAGAGCATCCAGCCTGTGAGTGGATAGAGAACGCCTGCCGCCACCGGGATTCCGAGGGCATTGTAGGCCAGCGCCCAGAAAAGGTTCTGGCGAATCACGCGCAGAGTCTCGCGGGCAAGGCCGAGGGCTTCAGGAACACTGCGGGGATCTCCGCGCATGAGGATGATTCCGGCGGCTTCAATGGCGACGTCAGTGCCGGTGCCGATAGCGATCCCGACATCGGCCCGCGCCAGAGCAGGGGCATCGTTGATGCCATCCCCAACCATCGCCACACGTTTGCCTTCGGTGCGGAGGCGGGTTACCTCGCTGTCCTTATGCTCCGGCAGAACCTCTGACAGGACGTGTGCCGGATCAATGCCCACCTGCGCCGCAACTTCCAGAGCGACACGGGCGTAGTCGCCGGTAATCATCCAGACTTCCACACCCATTGCCCGCAGAAGCTTTACGGCTTCGGCAGCGCCGGGCCGCACTTCGTCGGAAATTTCGAACTCGCCCGCATAGACGCCGTCTACTTCCACGGTGCGGCCGACGAAGATTTTTCGGCCATCGACGGTGGCTTCCGCGCCGTGGCCGGGAATGGCCCGGAAGGCGGTTGATTCTTTCAGGGGAAGGCGTTCCGCCCTGGCCAGAATGGCTTTCGCCATGGGATGCTCACTCCAGCGCTCAACGGCTGCGGCGAGTGACAGCAACTCCGATTCCGTGAAAGCGGGGGCGGTGACGACCCGGGTGACCACCGGTTTGCCGTTCGTCAGTGTGCCGGTTTTGTCGAAAATCACGGTGTCGATGCGGGCGGCCATTTCGAGCGCGGCACCCCCTTTGATGAGGATGCCCCGCTCAGCGCCGCGTCCGGTGCCCACCATGATGGCGGTAGGGGTCGCCAGTCCCATCGCACAAGGGCAGGCGATAATCAGAACCGCGACCGCATTCACTACCGCCAAACCGACCGGCGCGAATGCCAGCCAAACACCGAAGGTAACCAGAGCAATCGCCAGGACGGCGAGAGTGAACCAGCCGCTGACCACGTCAGCCAGCCGGGCAACCGGGGCCTTTGAGCCCTGGGCCTTTTTGACCAGATCAATGATTTGGGCGAGTGCGGTGCGGTTGCCGGTTTTTGTGGTTTCGAACTGAAAGGCGCCGGTGCCGTTGACGGTGCCGCCATAGACGGTGGCGCCTGCGGCTTTTGACACGGGAAGACTCTCGCCGGTGAGCATGGATTCGTCCACTTCGCTGGTTCCGTCTCGCAACACGCCATCGACCGGAATTCGCTCGCCCGGCCTGACGATGACCATGTCGCTGACCTGAACTTCAGCTACGGGCACTTCGGTTTCGACGCCGCCGCGCAGCACGCGGGCAGTGGCGGGGGTGAGATTGAGGAGGCGCCGAATGGCCCCGGAGGCCTGCCCGCGGGCACGGGATTCCAGCTTCCGGCCCACCAGGATGAGGACGACGATTACGGCTGCGGCCTCAAAATAGACATCCGTGCCGCCGGTTGCGACCACCCAAGTGGAGTAGCCGAATGCAGCGCCTGTCCCCATCGCGATCAGCGTGTTCATGTTGGCCGAGCGGTGTCGCGCGGCGCTCCAGGCATCACGAAAAAACGGAAGCCCGGAATAGAGGAGGACCGGGAGGGTTAACGCCAACTGCATCACAGGAACCAGTTCCAGCATGCCGAGGACGAAAACCGGAATGGCAAAGACGAGCCCGACAGTGAGGCGCCGCCGGAGATCGCGGGATTCCAGCTGTTCGTAGATCTCCTGCGGCTGTGTAGGAACTTCGTAGCCGACATCTTCCACTGCCGCGATCAGCTTTTCGACGCTGGTCTGCGTTGTATCAAAACTCACGGAAGCGGTGTTGGTGGCGATATTGACGTTCGCTTTTTCAACACCCTCCGTGGCAGCCAGCTGCAGTTCGACGGTGCGCGCGCAGGCTGCACAGGTCATGCCGCCGATAGGAAGCTCAATATCTTCGATCGTTTTCACTGGTTAGAGTTGACTGGCATGAAACCCTATCTGTTCAACGGCGCCGATCAGTTTCGACGGATCGGCCAAGGCGACGTCGTAAGAAACTGAAGCCTTCCCTGCTGTCAGGTCAACTTTGGCGGAGTGGACACCAGCCACGGAGGAGAGTTTCTTCTCCACGCTGCGGACGCAGCCCTGGCAGGTCATGCCCTCCACCTTAAGATCGATTGTTGCGATGCTCATATCTACTTTGTTGATGCAATTTTACGGCCTTAAGACTCGCGGGTCGCCGATCAGATGCGAACAACGGATTTGAGAGTTTCCGGTCGGGGCTTAGAGGCGCCTGCCGAGACAACCAGTGCAATTCAGCAGCGCTTGGGTGCGAGAGGCGGTTTCGCGCGCAGAATGGCCCTTCGGGCCACGAAAGCTCGTTGAACACCGAGGTCCGGACCTACCGGGGGCAGAGTAACAGCCGCAGTGATCAGGCGCGAAAATGCCGGCTCGGACTAAGTTAACGACGGCGGATGGCGTAGCTGGAACCGTCGAGGCTCGGACCGCCATAGTAGGATGCAGCCGGAGCCTTCTCGACGAGCAGCACCTGCTGTGCGGCAGCAAGCACCGCGGCTTGTTCCTGCGGTGCCTGCGCTGGCTGCGACTTTACTTCATTCCGTCTCATTTCCAGCAGCGAACGCAGCGCCATGCCACGCACCATGGGATGTTCATCACGAACCAGTTCAGTGAGCCGTGGTGAAAAAGTGGGCAATCCCATCCGCCCCATGGCCCACGCCGCAGTAGATCGGGTTTCGTGTTTGCCGCTTTGGGACAAATGCATTACTTCGCCAGGAACACTCTCTTTTCCGGCAATATGCAGACCCACCAGAGAATTTCCGACCACCCGGTTATTCCTGTCCCCGATACAGTCCTGCAGCAACCGGACGGCGGGTTCACTGTTTACCCCCCAAAGCGCCTCGACAGCGTTGGCACGAATTCGCTGATCGGACCGGGCAAGCTGCTTCGCAGTCCAGGCCGGATTCTGGACACGTCGCCCGACGAACAGCGTGGCCTTGGCAGAAACCCTGTCGTCCGGGCTCTCCGGCAAGTGACCCAGAATCGGGAGGAGACGCCGCCCGCGCGAGGTCTCATCCAGGATATCGAGGGCGCGGGAACTCTGCAAAGAATCGAAAGCGTCCGCATGGTTCCAGTAAGTGCGCCCCGGAAGCTTTCGCGCCAGTTTCACGTCAAAAGCGGGATCGACGGCGCTAAATCGTTGAAACAGTTTCACCGCCATTTCACGGCTGCCGAAGCCGGGACTTGCCAGCTTGTCGAGTAACTCATCGTCGCGCAGAACCAGGATGGCCATCAGCCGCAGGGCGTTGGACTGTTCATTGGATTGAAGGAATTTCAATGCCGCCGTCAGGAAGAATTCCGGATTCTCGTTGGCAAGGCGACGCATCAGTTGCGTGGCCAGCGGCGTGGAGTCGAATTCATCGACTGACCGCTGAAGATATTTCTCGATTAGTTGAAGATGGCCAGCCATAAACAGTTGCGGTCAACCCGCTGCTCATTTATCGGCCGGAGCGAAGAAATTCTTTAGGTTGGCGCAATGCGGGGTCAACCTGCGGTGCCAGAGCCTTTTCAGAAAGTGTGTAGACCCACGTTGGGTGAAAATGCGCTAAGCCGCGTGGCTCTTGACCCACTCATCTTCCCAGGCCTTGACCTGTTTGTCGTACTGCTCGATTTCCTTTGCCGTCACCGTGATGTATTCCCGGTCAATGTCTTCCGCCGTCTCGATCGCGTACGTCAGCTTTGCCACCGCCAGACGCGAACACCAGGTGTCAGTCATCTCGCGACCGGTGCGTTTGCAGTAAGCCCGCAGGTCCGGGTGGTGCAGCACAACCACGCGCTTCAGTTGTTCCACTTCACTGCCCTCGCCGCCCTCGACAAGGAAACAGACGTCGACGGAGTCGGCGTGCCGGATGGAGATCCCCGTCTGAAGGTATTTAAACAGGACGTGCCAGGTGCGGCCAAACGGGTCGGGACCAATCTCGAAATCGCGGAAATTTTCCATCACCAACATTTTACCAGCGGGGTCTGTGAAATCGGGCAAAGTGTAGTCTGGTTACAGACCCCTGAGGCTTTCTGAAATGGCATACGAACGAGAACTATCCATCGGCGCCGGGATTGCGCGCAAGGCCGGCGACCTTGCTTTGAAGATCCGCGAAGGCAATATCGGGATTGAAATCAAGTCGGATGAGTCGCCTGTTACAGCGGCGGACAAGGCTTGCGAAAAGCTGATTGTCGAAGAACTGGGCGCGGCTTTTCCGGGCGATGGCATGCTGGGTGAGGAGGGCGCGCTGCATGAATCGCAGAATGGCCGCCGGTGGATTATCGACCCCATCGACGGGACGCGCGACTTCATCCGGGGGACCGGTGCATGGAGCGTGCTGATCGGCCTGGAAGAGAATGGCAAGGTGGTGGCGGGGCATGCGTACTTCCCTGCCCGTGGCGAAATGTACTCGGCCGCGAAGGGTCAGGGAGCCTGGCAGGATGGCAAGCGTATTCAGGCTTCGAATGTCCAAAAGAAGAGCGACGCACTGATCTGCTGCAACGGGCTTGGCTTCATGCACCGATACAAATTCGCCCCGGAACTGGTGGACTGGCTGAGCGAATTCTGGACAGTGCGCAGCATGGGCGGCTGTCTGGACGCGATGCTGCTGGCGCGCGGTTCCGCGGACGTCTGGCTGGAAGCGCAGGCGAAGCCCTGGGACCTGGCACCGCTCAAGATCATCGCGGATGAGGCCGGTCTGGTGACGTTTGACTTCAACGGTGAAGACACCATTTATGGGGGCAACTACGTGATCTGCGTGCCGCCACTGGCCGGGGAACTGAAGCGGTTTGTCGCAAAGGCATAGCTCACATGAAAGCAGCTGAACTCATCGGCATCAGAGAATTTCGACTGGTTGATCAGGAACTGCCTGATCCCGGACCTGGCCAGGTACAGGTCCGCGTGGTGGCGGTCGGCATCTGCGGATCTGATCTGCATAACTACACCGAAGGCGGCATTGGCGATTCACCCTGCAAATATCCGATGGTGCTGGGGCATGAGCCCGCAGGCGTAGTGATAAAGATCGGCGCCGGGGTGATGGGCCTGAGTGCGGGGGACCAGTTTGCGCTGGAACCCGGCATTGCCTGCGGCTATTGCGAACAGTGTAAGGCGTGTCGTGAAAACCTTTGCGACAACATGCGCTTCATGAGCTCCGGCGGTATTCCGGGCTTCTTTCGCGAGCGCGTGAATCTGCCCGCGCATAACCTGATCCCGGTACCGAAGCATGTGGGGCTGCGCGAAGCCACGCTGATTGAACCGATTGCGGTGGCGCTGCATTCGCTGAGCTTTGCATCTTTGAAGCCGGGTGAGACGGCGGTGGTTTTCGGAACAGGACCGATTGGCCTGCTGACCATTGCGGCTTTGAAACTGGCCGGAGCCGGACGGGTGTGGGCTGTCGAACCCGTGGCGCATCGCCGCGACATGGCGAAGATGATGGGTGCGGACGTGGTGCTGGATACCAGCGACCCCGTTGCCGCGATTCTGCACGACACGAATAACCGCGGGGTGGATATCGCCTTCGATTGCGCGGCGGGCAAGGACAGCGTGAACCAGTGCATCAATTCGCTGGCCAAGGCCGGGCGGTTTGTGTACACTGCGATTCCGGCAGAGGTGCATGTGCCGTTCTACGCACCGGGCTTGCGAAAGAAGGAAATCAGTTTCTTCAATGTGTATCGTTCCAATCATCAGACCGATAACGCACGGGATATTCTGGCGGAACACCTGAGCCTGTTTGCACCTCTGGTGACGCACAGCCGGCCGCTTGATCAGATCCAGCAGGCGTTTGATCAGGTGATTAGTTATTCGGATGGCGTGGGTAAGATGCTGGTGACCCCGACTTAAACGCGCAGCGGGCTGTTTTGGACAGGCAACATACGTTCAGAACCAGCTCTCCCGGCGGACACTTAGCGAAGAGTCCCGTAAACCGCCATTCCGGGCACCCGAGCAAACGCATCGTTTTTTAAATACCGGAAGAAACCGGGCCGCACGGCAACAGGCGCTATAAATAAATCACAGTGAAATCCGGAATCTGTTTTCTCGCCGCGCTCGCCTGCGCCCACGCACAGTCTCCGCACCTCACCTGGTCCGACTACGGCGGCGCGCCCGATTCCGCCCAGTACTCGGCCCTCACACAGATCAATCGCACCAACGTCACAAAGCTCAAAGTCGCCTGGCGCTACCCCACCAGCGATGCCAACAAATACTTCTTCAACCCCCTCGCCGCCAACGGCCTGCTCTACGTCCTTGCGAAGAACAACTCGATCGTGGCGCTCGACCAAAAAACAGGAAAGGAAGTTTGGACGCATCCCACCGGACCCGACATCATTTTCATCACCAACCGGGGCATCAACTATTGGGAGAGCCCTGACCACAGAGACCGCCGCCTGATCTTCGCGGTGAACAACAAACTACAGGCCATTGACGCCATCACCGGCGCCACCATACCCGGCTTCGGGGCCGACCTGCGCGAAGACCTCGGGCGCGACCCCGGGACTATCGCCGTAGTGCAGTCACTCACACCCGGCAAGGTCTTCGAAAACCTGCTCATCGTCGGCTCCGCAACCAACCAGGAATATGACTCGGCTCCCGGCGATATCCGCGCCTATGATGTCCGCACCGGCAAGCTCGCCTGGAGCTTTCACACCGTTCCCCATCCCGGCGAATATGGCTATGACTCCTGGCCGAAAGATGCATGGAAAACCGTGGGCGGCGCCAACGCCTGGGGCGAACTGACCCTCGATGAAAAGCGCGGCATCATCTACATCCCCACCGGCAGCCCCAAGTATAATTTCTACGGCGCCGACCGCCCCGGCGCGAACCTCTACGGCGACTGCCTCCTCGCCCTCAACGCACGCACAGGCAAGCGCATCTGGCACTACCAGATGGTGCACCACGACATCTGGGATTACGACAACGCCACCGCCCCGAAACTCCTCACCATCCGCCACGACGGCAAGCTGGTCGACGTCGTCGCGCAGCCCGGCAAAATGGGCTTCCTCTGGGTTTTCAACCGCGACACCGGCGCGCCCATCTGGCCCATCGAAGAGCGGCCCGTCCCGAAGTCCGACATGCCGAATGAGAAGACCTGGCCCACCCAGCCGTTCCCCACGGCACCGCCGCCATTCGCGCGGCAAAAGTTCACGGCGGATGACATCAACCCTTACATCCCGGACCCTGCGGAACGGGCGAAGTTCCGCGACGCGATTTTGAGCGCCCGCAATGAAGGCATCTACACGCCGCCCGGCATTCGCGGCAGCATCCAGATGCCCGGCAACAATGGTGGCTCGAACTGGAGCAATGCCACTGCCGACGCTGACCATGGCCTGCTCTACGTGCTTTCAAAGGACCTGCCTTCGCTGCTGAAGCTCGAAGCCGACGGCACTGCGGCCGCGGCCAAATCCGGTTCACCCGAAGAGCAGGGGCAGTTTCTCTTCAACGACAACTGCGCGCGGTGCCACAAAACACTGCCCGGCGCCAGGCTCACCCGCGATCAGATCCGCACCCGCATTCGCACTGGCACTACCGTCATGCCGGCGTTCAGCGACCTCCCGGATTCGGCGGTTAATCAGCTCACCAGCTACTTGCGCAACCCCGTCCGCGCCCCTGCAAAAACAGGCGTTCCGGACCGCTACAAGAGCTCGTTTGGCTTCATGATCGCAAGCAACGGCCTCTCCGCCATCAAGCCGCCATGGACCTCGGTCACCGCCTACGATCTGAACGAAGGCACCGTCAAGTGGAAGATCGCGCTGGGCGACGCGCCGGAAACTCCGAAGGGCACCGGCACGCACTACCCGAAGGTCGGCCCCGTCGCAACAGCCGGTGGCCTGATCTTCGCGGGCACCAAAGATCGCAAGGTGCGCGCGCTCGATAGCGACACCGGCAGCATTGTCTGGGAAACCGAAGTCAGCCAGCCGATGGAAGGCATCCCGGCAATCTACGAAGCTGGTGGCAAGCAGTACATCGTGTTCTGCGCCGCCGCACCCGGCGCGCCCGGCGCGAAAATTGCGGGCGAATATATCGCGTTCGCGCTACCCGATTAAAGCGTGGCGAGAGCGCGTTCGGTCTTCTCTTCGTCCAGCTCGTTCTCCCACTTCGCCACCACCATCGTGGCAACCGCATTGCCTGCCAGGTTCGTCAGCGCGCGCACCTGGGACATGAAACGGTCCACGCCAAGCAGCAGCGCGATCCCCGCGACCGGTACCGTGCCCAGCGACGAAAGCGTCGCCGCAAGCGTGATGAAACCACCGCCGGTCACCGCCGCGGAGCCCTTCGACGTCAGCATCAACACCACCAGCAGCACCGCTTCATCCCAATGGCTGAGGTGCGTGTTGGTGGCCTGCGCGACGAAGATCGCGGCAATCGTCAGATAGATGGAAGTGCCATCCAGATTGAATGAATAGCCCGACGGCACCACCAGCCCCACTACCGATTTCGCGCAGCCCAGTTCTTCCAGCCGCCGCATCAGACCCGGCAGCGCAGCTTCCGAAGAAGACGTTCCCAGCACAATCAGGAACTCTGCTTTCAAATACCGCAGTACCTTCCACAGGTTGATGCCGTGCACCCGTGCGATGAACCAGAGCACCACGGACACAAACAGGCAACTCGTCAGAATCACGCAGCCCATCAGCTTTGCCAGCGGCACAAGAGTCTTCAGCCCAAACTTGCCGATCGTGAATGCCATCGCGCCAAAAGAGCCGATTGGCGCGGCTTTCATGATGATTTCCATGATGCCGAAGAACGCCTGCCCCACCGCTTCACACCCATGAATCAGCGTACGTGCTTTCTCGATATGCCCCAGCGCCACGCCGAACAGGATCGCCACAAACAGCACCTGCAGAATGTCGCCTTTCGAAAAAGCGCTCACCACCGTGTCCGGAATAATGTTCAGCAGGAACTCGACCGTATGCATCGGCTTTCCAGGCGGCGTGTAGTCGGTCAGCTTCGCATTCATCCCCGCGCCAGGCTGCGCAATAGTCACCACAACCAGCCCGATGAACAGCGCGAACGTGGTCACCACCTCGAAGTAAAGCAGGGCCTTCACCCCGATGCGGCCCAGCTTTTTCATGTCGCCCACACTCGCAATCCCCACCACCACGGTGCAGAAAATGATCGGCGCAAGAATCATCCGGATCAGTTTGATAAAGCCATCGCCAAGCGGTTTCATCTCCTGCGCGAGGGTCGGGTTCACAATGCCAAACACAATGCCGGCGATGATGCCGACCAGCACCTGAAAGTGCAGCGTCTTATAGAAGGGCTTGTTCAGGATATACTCTTTCCTTCATGAAAAATATCGCTCTGGCCATGCTGTTTGCCGTGCCCCTGCTGCATTGTCAGGACTATTCCCTGGGTCCCGATTCGCAGCCGCAGCCCAACGTTCCGAAGGGCGTCGTGACAAAGTACGTGCTGCCCCCGGGCAAGTATTACCCCGGCGTACCGCATAACTATTCAGTGTATGTGCCCGCACAGTACAATGCCTCAAAACCGGCTGCCTTCATGATTTATCTGGATGGCAGCGGCGCCCTCGGCAACGGGCAGCGCGTGCCGGTCGTGTTCGATAACCTGATCGCGAAAGGCGACTTGCCGCCGCTCATCGGCATCTTCATTGATCCAGGCGTGCTGCCCGCGCTCTCCGACGAGGCGCAGAGCCGCTATGAGCGCATCTTCGAATACGACAACATCAGCGGGCGCTTTGGGCATTTCCTCGAAGATGAGATGATCCCCGCCGTCGCCGCGAAGTACAACCTTTCGAAGAACCCGGACGACCATGCCATCGCCGGTGTGAGCACCGGCGCCGTAGGTGCCTTTGTGGCCGCGTGGAACCGGCCTGACATGTTTCACCGCGTTCTGAGCTTCATCGGGACCTTCGTATCGCTGAAAGGCGCGGAGACGCTCGCGGCGACTATTCGGCGCACGGAACCTAAGCCCATCCGCGTCTTCCTGCAGGCGGGCAGGAACGACCACATCGCCCCGGAGCAGCTCTGGGGCGTGTTCTACGGCGGCAGTTGGCCCATGAACAACCGCGTGATGTATGAAGCGCTGCAGTTCAGCGGCTATGACGTAAAATTCGAACTCGGCGAAGAAGGCCACAACATGAAGCAGGGCGCGGCCATCATGCCGGAGGCGCTGCGCTGGCTGTGGCGCGGCTACGGAACGCCGATCACCGTGAAGGAGCCGCCAGCCATTACGACCGCGGGTTGGGAACCGCGTGGTCAGGTTTACTCCGTCGTATCGGCCACCAGGCCCTGGGAGCAGGTCGGCGGAGTCTATCAGTCAGTGGCCAGTCCCGCCATGGACAGAGACGGCAATGTGTACTTCTCGGATCCCGTCGCGGGCCGCATCTACAAAGGCGACAAGGTTTTCAAAGAGAACACCGGCGGCGCCACGGCCCTCCGCGTGGGCGCGGATGGACTGCTCTACGCGTCGGTGCCCGCCCGGAAGAAGATAGTGTCGTACGGACCCACCGGAACCGGGAAGACCATAGCGGACGGAGTAATGGCCGGCGATCTGGCCTTGACACGAAGCGGAGGGATCTACTTCACCGATACCGCCGCGAAGACCATCGGCTATATCGATCCCTCCGGCAAAAAGAACATCGCATACGCCGGTGGCGAAATCGTCAAACCTGTCGCCCTGAGCCTCTCGCCCGATCAGGCAATGCTCATCGTCGGCGACGGACAACTCCGCTTTAGCTGGTCATTCCAGATCGCCAAAGACGGCTCTCTCATCAACGGTGAGCCGTTCTATCGCGTCGACCTCCAGGAGGTCCATCCTGAGAGCGGCGTGGCAGGCGTAACGGTGGATTCCATCGGCCAGGCATACTTCGCAACCGGCCTCGGGATTCAGTACTGTGAGCAGAACGGTCGTTGCGCCGGCATCATCAGCAAGCCGGAAGTGCATGGGGCTTTAGCAGGTATCGCATTCGCGGGCGATTACATCTACGCGGCACAGGGCACGAAGCTTTTCCGTCGCCCGGTAAAGGTAAAGGGAGTGACGGCCTGGGCACCGGTAAAGGCCCCCAAACCGCCACTCTGATTTCACGCGGGGTTGTGGATCTCCTGGAGGCTCCAGACACGGATCGGGTCGCGCAGCGTTGAAGCCACGGCTTCAGCGGCTGCGCGGGCTCCGCTCAACGTAGTGATGCACGGCACCCGATACGTCACCGCGGAACGGCGGATCGACTTCTCATCTTCGAATGAAAGCGCTCCGTTAGTCGTGTAAATCACCAGTTGAATCGCGCCACCCTTCAACAAATCCACTGCATTCGGACGGCCTTCATTCACCTTAAAAACCGTCTTACACTTCATGCCGGAATTCTGCAGCAGCATCGCCGTACCACGCGTGGCAACCAGTTCAAAACCCAGTTCAAAGAAACGTTTGGCAATCGGCACAATCTCAGGCTTATAGCGATCATTCACGCTGATAAACACCGTGCCCTTCGCAGGCAGCGGCGACCCCGCGCTCAGCTGTGCCTTGGCAAAGGCTTCACCGAAGTTTTCGCCAACGCCCATCACTTCACCCGTGGACCGCATTTCAGGCCCCAGCGCCGGGTCAACTCCAGGGAATTTATTGAACGGGAACACCGGACTCTTCACGAACATCAGAGGCACCGGCAGACGTCCGCGATGGTCCGTGACCTCATGCAGCTTCTTGCCCAGCATGAGCTGAACAGCCAATTTCGGCAGTTGCACACCCGTCGCCTTGCTCACGTAAGGAACCGTTCGTGACGCCCGCGGATTCACTTCCAGCACATACACCTTGCCGTCTTTAATCGCGTACTGAACGTTCATCAAACCAATGACATTCAGGCCCCTGGCAAGCTTGATCGTGTACTCCTCGATCGTCTTGATTTCGGCCTCACCCAGCGACACCGGAGGCAGCACACAAGAGCTGTCGCCGGAGTGAATACCAGCCTCTTCAATATGCTCCATGATGCCCGCGATCAGCACATCCGTGCCATCGCAGAGCGCGTCCACATCCACTTCCACCGCGTCTTCCAGGAACCGGTCCACCAGCACCGGGCGATCCTGCGAGAACGTCACCGCCTCACGCATGTAGCGCCGCACGCTGTCTTCGTCATACACGATCACCATCGCGCGGCCACCCAGTACATAGCTGGGGCGCAGCAGCACCGGATAACCAATGCGCTCAGCAATCTCAACAGCGGATTCCACACTGGTCGCCGTACCGTTCTCCGGCGACGGAATCTGCAGTTCGTCCAGCAGTTTGCCAAACCGTTTGCGGTCTTCGGCAAGATCGATATTTTCAGGGTCAGTGCCAATGATCGGCACCCCGAGCCGCTTCAGCGGCAGCGCAAGATTCAGCGGCGTCTGACCGCCAAACTGCACAATCACGCCATGCGGCTTCTCGGTATCGACAATGTTGAGAACGTTCTCCAGAGTCAGCGGTTCAAAGTACAGCCGATCACTGGTATCGTAATCAGTCGACACGGTTTCCGGATTACAGTTCACCATGATCGATTCCACATCTTCACCCTGCAACGCGAACGACGCGTGGCAGCAGCAGTAATCGAACTCAATCCCCTGTCCGATGCGATTGGGGCCGCTGCCCAGGATCATCACTTTCCTGCGATTTGTCGGCTCTGCTTCGCACGCGGTTTCGTAAGTTGAGTAGAGATAGGGCGTAAAACTTTCGAACTCCGCGGAGCACGTGTCAACTCGATTGAAAACGGCCTTCACACCCAGTTCTTTGCGGCGATTGCGGACTTCGATTTCGGTGGAGTTCCACGATCCGGCGAGCTGCACGTCAGACACACCCAGCCGCTTCGCCTGCAGGAACAGAGCCTTGTCAGCAGCCTCCAGCGTGCCGCCGTTCTGATCGTTTTCGAACTGGACAATCTGGCGCAGTTGCTCAAGGAACCAGGGATCGATGGCGGTCATCTCATGCACCTGTTCCACCGTGTACCCGGAAGCGAACGCGAATCGCAGATAGTTCAGCCGATCCGGCGTCGGCGTAATCAGCTTCTTAGGAATCTGCCGGACATCATACGTTTCCGAACCGAACTTCTTGCCCGTTTCGAGACTGCGAATACCCTTGCTCAGCGCTTCTTTAAACGTGCGTCCAATGGCCATCGCTTCGCCCACGGATTTCATCTGCGTGCCCAGTGTCTGGTCGGCTCCGGGGAACTTCTCAAACGCCCACTTCGGGATCTTCGCGACAACGTAATCAATGGTCGGCTCAAACGATGCCGGGGTCACCTTGGTGATGTCGTTCTTCAGTTCATCCAGACGATAACCAACAGCCAGCTTCGCCGCAATCTTCGCGATCGGAAAACCAGTGGCTTTCGACGCCAGCGCCGAACTGCGGCTGACACGCGGGTTCATCTCAATCACGACCATCCGGCCGTCCGTCGGATTAATCGCGAACTGCACATTCGACCCGCCCGTATCCACGCCGATTTCGCGCAGGCATCGAATCGCCCCGTCGCGCATCATCTGGTACTCGCGATCCGTCAGCGTCTGGATTGGCGCCACCGTGATCGAGTCGCCGGTATGCACACCCATGGGATCGAAGTTTTCTATGGAGCAGACAATAATCACGTTATCCGCAAGGTCGCGGATCACTTCCAGCTCGAACTCTTTCCACCCCAGCGCGCTCTCTTCAATCAGCACTTCGTGGACAGGCGAAAGGTCCAGCCCGCGTTCACAAATCGCGACCAGATCTTCGCGGTTGTAGGCAATGCCGCCACCCGAACCGCCCATCGTGAAACTGGGGCGCAGGATGTTCGGATAGCCGTGTTTAGCGGCAAATGACAGGGCACCATCCACATCGGTTACAAGCTGAGAAATCGGCGTGTCGAGCCCGATCTTCTTCATCGCATCTTTGAAGAGCAGGCGGTCTTCCGCTTTCTTGATGGCGTCGATTTTCGCGCCGATCAACTCGACGCCGTACTTCTCCAGAATGCCCGCTTCGGCAAGTTCCACCGAGAGGTTGAGTGCAGTCTGGCCGCCGACAGTCGAGAGCAGCGCATCGGGCCGCTCTTTGGCGATGATCTCTTCCAGATAAGCGCGGCTCAGGGGCTCCACGTAAGTGCGGTCCGCAAGGTCCGGATCCGTCATGATGGTGGCCGGATTGGAGTTGACCAGAATCACTTCGTAGCCGTCGGCACGCAGTGCCTTGGTGGCCTGTGTCCCGGAATAATCAAACTCACAGGCCTGCCCGATGATGATGGGGCCTGAGCCGATGATGAGGATGCGTTTGAGGTCGTTGCGACGGGGCATTATTTGGATCCTCCGCCGCGTTTGTACTCCGACATCAGCTTCGTGAAATCGTCGAAGAGGTAGTGCGAGTCATGCGGGCCTGGCGCGGCCTCGGGGTGGTACTGCACGCAGAAGACCGGCTCACTTCTGTGGCGGAAACCTTCCAGCGTGTTGTCGTTCAAATTGATATGCGTGATTTCGACGTCGTTCATATTGAGCGAGTCGGGGTCCACTGAGAATCCATGGTTGTGCGAAGTGATTTCAACGCGACCTGTCAAATAGTTCAGCACCGGGTGGTTCGCGCCCCGATGTCCGAATTTCAGCTTGTAAGTCTTGCCCCCCAGCGCAAGCCCAAGCAACTGATTGCCGAGGCAGATGCCGAAGATCGGCTTCTTGCCAATCAGCCGGCGGATGTTGTCGATCTGCGGCACCAGCGGCTCAGGGTCGCCAGGACCATTCGAGAGGAAAATGCCGTCCGGGTTCATCGCGAGCACGTCTTCAGCGGAAGTGAGGGCAGGGACCACCGTCACATTGCAGCCGGCGTGCACCAGGCGGCGCAGAATATTATGTTTTATGCCGAAATCATAGGCAACCACGTTGTAAATCGGCGCGCCGTCCGGCGACACGCGTTCCGATGGCGAACAGGGTTCCACGCCGTGTGCCCAGTGGTAAGGGGTTGGCGTCGAAACGCGGCTGGCAAGATCAAGACCTGCCATGGAAGGAATCGAGCGGGCCTTTTCCACCAAAACCTGCGCATTCGATTCAGTGGCCGAGAGCACGCCACGCATAACGCCACGTGTCCGCAGATGACGCACCAGCGTCCGCGTGTCAAGATCAGAAACAACCGGAATTCCGGCGTTCGCAAGGAAATCACGGGCCTGCTCGTCGGAGCGCCAGTTAGAAGTGAGAGGAGAGAATTCCCGAACAACCAGGCCTTCAATCCAGGGTTTGGCCGATTCATTATCAAGGGAACTGGTCCCGTAATTGCCAATCTGGGGGCTGGTCAGGATGACGATCTGACCGGTATAAGAGGGGTCCGTGAAAACTTCCTGATACCCGGTAATAGCGGTATTAAAAACGACTTCGCCGGAACGTTCGGCAGGCGCACCAAAACTCCGGCCTTCGAAGACGGTTCCGTCTTCCAGGGCCAGGATTGCAGAGTCGGGCATTTTTACAGGCGCAGGGCTCGTGCGTGCTGCCGCCGCGCTTAGTTCTCCTTGGGTTGGGGTCTTGCCCATTGTATCGGACGGGGTCTGACCATCGCCCACAGGCCGACACTGCTGGTCCCGTTATCCCGCCAAAATCCCCTTCACCACTTCGCCCTTCACATCCGTCAGCCGGAAATCGCGGCCGGCGTAGCGATACGTCAGGCGCTTATGATCCATCCCCAGCAGATGCAGCATCGTGGCGTGCAGGTCATGAAAGTGAACTCTATTCTCCACCGAATAGTAACCGTAATCATCTGTTGCGCCGTACTGCGAACCCGCTTTCACGCCCCCTCCCGCCATGAAATACGTAAACGCTTCAGGGTTGTGATCGCGGCCATCGGAACCCTCGGCGGTGGGCGTGCGACCGAACTCCCCGCCCCATACAACCAGCGTGTCCTGTAGCAGGCCGCGCGATTTCAGATCGGCAAGCAGCCCGGCGATCGGCCGGTCCACTTCACGGGCGTTCTGCGAGTGGTCGCGCAGCAGTTCGGAATGCTGATCCCATTTATACGAATGGCTAACCTGGACGAAGCGTACTCCCTTCTCCGAGAGCCGGCGGGCCATCAGGCACTGCCTGCCGAAGTCTTCGGTCACGCGGTTATCCAAACCGTAGAGCTTGCGTGTCGCTGCCGATTCGCCATCAAGATCCTGCAGACCAGGCGCTTCCATTTGCATCCGGAAGGCGAGTTCGAAGGATTCGATGCGACCCTCCAGCGCGGCGTCGTGACCGGTCGAAGTGAGTTGGTCGCGATTGATTTCCTGAGAGAAATCGATCTCCATGCGCTGGATGTCGCGGGACGTTTCGGAATTCGCGATATAGGGCAGCTTTGCATCGCGGGCCTTCACTCCGACGTAGCCGATGGGCGTACCGGCGTAAGGCGCGGGCAGGAACGCGGAGCCGTAATTATTCGCGCCGCCGTGGCTCTGGCTGGGGCAGATGGTGACATAGCCGGGCATGCTCTGGTTCTCACTGCCGAGTCCGTAGGTGATCCAGGACCCCATGGACGGGCGCACAAAGGTGTCGCTGCCGGTGTGGAGTTCGAGCAGCGCGCCGCCGTGGCGCGAGTTCGAACCCCACATGGACTTGATGAAGCAGAGGTCGTCCACCTGCTTCGCGAGTTCCGGGAAGAGTTCGCTGACCCACATGCCGCTTTGCCCGTGCTGTTTGAATTCCCATGGGGATTTCAGCAGATTGAAGGTTTGCCCGGACACCACCTGCGGGCGCTTGAAGGGCAGCGGTTTGCCATGGTCACGCTGCAGCAGAGGCTTGTAGTCGAACGTGTCCACCTGCGAAGGGCCGCCATGCATGAACAGAAAGATCACGCGCTTCGCACGCGCCGGGAACTGCGGCGACTTCACTGCCAGCGGACCGGCGTTCGGTTCCGCTCCAAGCTGTTCCTGGCCAAGCAGCCCCGCAAGAGCGACCGACCCAAAGCCCGCGCTCGCGGCCCGCAGCAATTCGCGTCGCGAAAGTGTCCGGTTCAGATGTGCATTCCAGTGGCGGTTCATTGTTGCCTCTCTAGTTCACGTAGATAAATTCGTTCGACGCCAGCAGCGCCTTGCAAAAGCTTGCCCATGCGGCGAGATGCCGCTTTGTCGGATCGGTTTCTTTGGGCTCCAGAGCCTTCTCAATCTGCGCCACGAAGGTCAGCGCGCGGTCCACGTCCTTCGCCTGCGCCGGTCTCGCCAGTGCCCGCTCATAGGCCTCG